>WGDQ01000782.1 GCA_015493185.1 Planctomycetaceae bacterium | reverse complement strand
GCCATCTCCCCGACAACCACCCTCCCGACGATCCAGTCCCCGACGCCCCGATCCCCGAGGCGCAGGCTTGCAACATTCAGGCCCCCGCCGGCCCTTCGCCGTCTCGCGAAGGCCGTCTGTTCCTATGGCTTCTGGCCCTAGCGCTGCTGGTGATGTTTGGCGAAGAAATCAGTTGGGGGCAGCGTATCTTCGCCTTCGCCACGCCCGACTGGATGCGGCAGGCCAACATCCAACGCGAGTTCAATCTGCACAACCTGCGGATGTTTCACCCTCAGCTCACCGGCAACCGCTTGAAGCCGCTTTGGATGCTCGCCTCGTTCGCGCTGTTGGGCCTATGGCCTTTGTTGGCCCGTCGAAGCGTGCGGCTTCAGCAATGGGCGCATCGCTGGGGCGTGCCGCGCCCATCGTTCGCCGTGGCCGCAGCGGCCATCGCCACGTTTGCCGTTTATGTGGCCGTCACGCGCTGGGCCGTCGAGCACCGCAATCTGCCAATCGGTCATGGCATGGGAGAGGCCGCCGAAACCGCCTTCGAGCTGCTCTACTTATTGCTGGCCATCGAAGTGGCCCGCGGCCGGGCCATGCCGGCCCCGCGCCCGACGCGGCGAACAATCGTCGGCGTTGTGGTTGTCGTGCTGCTGGCCGCCTCGCTGATGATCGCCGGCAATGTTCGCCAGCAACGCCGACGTGCCGAGGCCCTTCAAGCCTTGCACGAGGCGCAAACGGCCATCAAACAGGCGCAGCTCGACCGCGCGCAAGCGGCCGCCTGGCGGGCCGTGCAACTCGCCCCCGACACGCCCGAGGCCCACTTCTATCTGGGCGTCGCGCTCTCGCAGCAAGGCAACTTTGATCAGGCGGCCCAGGCATTCGAAACGGCCGTACGGCTCGAACCCGAGTCCATCGTCTCACGGCGCAATCTGGCGGCCGTGCTCATCAAGCAGGGCAAGCCGCATGCGGCCATCGAATGTTTGCGCGAGGCGCTCGCCATTTCCGACGATGCCGAACTGCGGCACCTGCTCGGTCTGGCCCTGCTCAAAACAGGCGACCGCCACGCCGCCGAAGTCGAGTTCCAGCACGCCCTGAAGCTCAACCCCCAGTTCCTACCCGCCCAAACCGAACTCCAACGCTTGCAGCAATGATGAAGGAAGATGCCTTCAAAATCGCGGCCAGGCCCGAGACTGTGCGTAGGCGATTCATTGTCAACGAGGGGCGAAGCAGGCGAATCTTCCTTGGACCGCTCGATGCAGACCGATGACCAGACGGGCGGCTTGCTCGCGATCGAAACCGGAATTGGTTTTTGAACACACCTTCCAAGCGTGTTGGCCGCGCACCATCACCGTTTCGCCCGCTCAGCGCTGCGCGCCGAGCTTGGTGCACGCCTGTGTCGCGCCGCGCCGCACATCCACATCATCCTTGAATGTGGTGCGGCACGCGCATCGCTACAGAGTCTCACCCTCGTTTTCCCCGCCACGCTCGGCAGCAGGGCAAACGTTTCTCAGCACAAAGGGGACGGGCTCACAGGGGCGCTTGGTTGTGTTTCCACCGGCGCCACCACTGTGTATCTACAAGTGTGTATCGACAGCCGCTCACACGGCCGCTTCGGCGGTTTCGCCGGTGCGGATGCGAATCACGTCGGTCAGATCGCTGATGAAAATCTTCCCGTCGCCCACTTGTCCGGTCCGCGCCGTTTCTGCAATGGTCGACACCACCTTTTGCAGGTCGTCTTCGTTCACAACCACTTCGAGCTTGATCTTCGGCACGAAGTCGATCTCATATTCCGCGCCGCGATACGTTTCGGTGTGCCCCTTTTGGCGGCCGAAACCGCGCACCTCGGTCACGGTCATCCCCTTCACGCCTTGGGCCGCGAGGGCCTCCTTCACTTCCTCCAACTTGAAGTGCCGGATGATGGCTTCGATCTTCTTCACGCTGCTTCCTCCTTTTCGAGAAAGTGTCCGCCTGGTCCGAGCCGATCTCGGCGATCCGCCCGCGTCGCTTGCAAAACGAAACGACGGGCCGCGCACGGCACACACGCCGACCGCGCACAAACGGCCGCCTCTTTTTACGCAACGACTGTGCCAGCCAGCGGCAATCACACAAATCACCACAACCGACTGCAAAGAAACACCTTACGACGCGCCGCACCATACAGCGCGCCGTACGGACCGCCAAACAATGGGAGGCGATGCGGCACGGCCTGCCGCACTTTTGGGCAGTGCAGAGCGAAAAACGCCGCCTCAGCCGGTTGCTTCGAACCTCAGAAACAGCACCCCACCATGCCGGTGGCCATCCGCGCACCGGCGGCCGAGCGTCGGCAAAACAAGACGCTCCCGCAATAGCCCCCCCGATGCGCGATGGCCGCAGTCCGCCCCCAGCCGCTACGGCAGACGCCACACCGGCAATCACATTCCACCGCACCGGCGGAGCAGCTGCGCGATGCGCAGCTCACCAATCCACCACGCAGCCGGCACACCCGCCCATCGTCGCGCCCGCGGCCAAGCCATAACTGGCCCGCACTTCCGCACTCGCCCGCAATGCTCCCGCACCCGCCGCAATGGGGCAACACCGCAATGCGCAATGCTCTCGCATAAACTGGGCTCGCCCGGTTCCGCAGCACGCGGCATAATACGGCCCGGTTCGCTGCCGGCCACGCGACGGCGCCGCCGGTAGTTTTTCATCCGTAGCCGTTTCCACCGTTTCCGCTTCGTCGCACTTCCACGTATGTGGCAAGGATGCTCGTCATGACACCAAAGGTGCGCATCGTCGTACAGGCCCGTGTTCGTTCGTTCCGGCTGCCGGGCAAAATCACCGCACCGCTGGCCGGTCGGCCGTTGCTGGCGCACGTAGTCAGCCGGCTGCGTCAGGCCACGTTCGAGGGCGCCCCGTGCGAGCTGATGGTGGCCACCACCAACGACCCTTCAGACGATGTCACCGAGCGGCTTTGCCGCGAGCTGGATGTCGCCTGCTTTCGCGGTTCGACCGACGACGTATTGGGCCGCTTCGCCGACGCCACGGCCGATCTTGCCCCCAACGATCTGGTCGTTCGCGCCACGGCCGACAATCCGCTCTACTGCCCCCGACGCACCACCGCCATTCTCGACGAACATGCCGTTCGCGATGCCGACTACACCTGCATCGAAAACCTCAGCTATGTCGTGCCCGAGGTCGTGCGGGTCGCGGCCCTACGGCGTCTGGCCTCGCTGGCCCGCGACGCCTACTGCCGCGAGCACGTCACGCCCTATTTTCGCCGCGATGGCCGGGGGTTCGACGTCGCTCAGCTACCTTGCCACTGGTTCGGCCTGCGTCCGGAAATTCGGCTCACGGTCGACACGGCCGATGAGTTGCGCCGGATGCAGTACATTTTCGATACACTCGTTGCCGAACACGGCACGTCGGCCTTTTCGCTCGAACAGGTGTACCAACTCGTCGACCGTGCAAGACCATCGCGCCGTCTGGCCGCCTAACGTCCTCCCGATTCCTGCCGCAAGCGATGACGCACGTTGAGCCCCTTGGTGGTTTGAAACCGGGCCCCATCTCGCCCGCAACGCCCGAGGGCCCGCACCGCGCGATTCGCTCGGCCGCGATCATCGGCTACGGATCCATTGGCCGCCGGCACGCCCAGAACCTGCTCGCTTTGGGCATCGAGCATCTCATCGTGTTGCGGCGTGCCGACCGCGCCAATCGCGCCTTCACACCCCCTGAAGCGGCCCAAGTGGTTTATTCGCTCGACGATCTGCTGGCCGCATCACCCGATGTGGCCATTGTGGCCAATCCCACCAGCTTGCACGCCGCCGTCGCGTTGCCGCTGATCGAAGCCGAGGTGCCCGTCATCGTCGAAAAGCCGATCGCCGCCCGTCTGGCCGACGCCGAGCAATTGGTGCAAACCGCCCGCCGCCGCGCAGCTTGGGCCGCCATGGCCTACCCGCTGCGGTTTCATCCGGCCTACGTCATGGCACGGCATCTGGTCGCCTCGGGCCGCCTGGGTCCGCTGCTGTACGGTCACGTTTGGTTCGAAAGCTTCCTGCCCGACTGGCATCCGTGGGAAGATTATCGCCAAAGCTACGCCGCGCGGCGCGAACTAGGCGGGGGCGTGCTGCCCACGCTCGACCACGAAATCGACTTTCTGAATTGGATGCTGGGCCGCGCTCAGTCGATCTCCGGCCATATCGGCCGCAGCGGCGCATTGCAAACCGACATCGACGACACGGCCCTGCTGCTGGCACACTATGCCAATCACGGCCCCATCACGCTGCGTCTTTCCCTCTGTCGGCAAGACCGGCAGCGCGGCTTCGAACTCGTGTTCACCCAAACCACATTGCGCTACCACGATGGCACGGGCCGCCTCGAACAGCTCGATCGCACCGCCGACGCCGCATCGGGGCTGCCCGAGCATCGCCACCAACCGCCGGGCGCAGATCGCGT
>WGDQ01000781.1 GCA_015493185.1 Planctomycetaceae bacterium | reverse complement strand
GAACAGGCAGGCACGATTCTTCGCTCGGCGCGAGGCACCGTGGCCGGGCGCGTTTTCGGGTTTATTCAGTTTGCTGTGCCAGCAGGCTCCGCAATCGGCGGATGGCGCGAAGGTAGCGCATGCCAGCCGCAGCGGGCGAGAGCCCCAAGGCCCGGGCCACCTGTTGGTTGGAAAGTTGCTGATCGTGACGCAAGATGACCACCTGCTGATCTTGTTCGTCGAGCCGCGCCAGCGCGAGGCGGAAGCGCCGGTTGAGTTCGCGAAGAATCGCCGCCGCGGCCGGCGTGGGCGCCGGATCGCTCAACCGGCCCATCGGGTCGGCAGCCGACGATTCGCCTTCGCGCAGCGGGCCGATGGGCTGCTCGCGATCGAGACTGCGGCGCTGAGCCACCCGGTGCCGGCGATGGGCGTCGATCAGCCGCTCACGGGCCAGGTGTCGCAGCCACAGGTGAAACGGCATGGTGGGCCGTTCGAGATATGCGGCCAGCCGCCGGTTGGCGTCGAGCAATACTTCCTGCACGACGTCGCTGGCGTCGACGCGCCGTTCCATGGCCGGGTCGATCCGCGCCGCAAGCATCTGCCGCAACCCTTCACGATGACGATCGAGCAGCTCGTTGACGGCCGCCACATCGCCCGCTCGGGCACCGTCGAGCAGTGCTTGCGTTTCCGGTGAGTTGGGCCAGACCGACATCGGTCGAATCTCCTTTTTTTCCCCGCCTGCTGCGAGACGACGATGCAAGGAACAGCAGCTTGCGGCGTTTGCCCCGGCTTCGTGCTGAAAAGCCGCGGGGCGAGCGCGGAAACGCCGCGATGGCGCCGGGCGAAATTGCGTGGTTCACCCGGCTGCGACCGCAAGCTGCGGTTGATCGTGATGCTCCAGCTATTCGGTATTTGGGGCTTTGAGCCTGAGCGTGGCGAAAAACATGCCGGCAAGCCCACACCCGGGCGCAACGACGCCGTTATTGTGATTCTCAGCCCCGTTGGCGGCAAGCCATTGCGGGCAAAGAACCCTCGGGCAAGATATGGCGCCGTTCGATATTGCCCGCTGCAATTGAGGGGTTTTTCGCACGTGCCGATTGATGTGGCAACTGCCAAAAAAGGCCGCAGAGAGCGCACCCGGCAGCAGAGTGCGGGGGCGGAGCGTGCTATTCCGGTTGTCCGGGCGGCGGTTCGCGCAGCATGCGGTCGGTAAGGCTGTAGCGGCCCAAATGTCGCGTCCAGCCGCCGTCGATCACGATTTCGGTGCCGGTGAGATACGAAGCCTGATCGCTGGCCAACCAGACAATGGCTTGAGCCACTTCTTGCGGCGTCCCCCAGCGGCGCAGTGGAATGCGGTCTTCGCTGTCGGCACGAATCGCTTCGGCCAGGCTTTCGGCGCCATCGGCCGAGGTGTAATGGCGACTGAGCGCCGTATCGATCGCCCCCGGGCTGACACAAACGACGCGAATGCCATGCGGACCGAACAGCGAGGCCAGATTCCACGTGAGACCACGCAAGCCTGCTTTGGCGGCAATGTATGCCGGTGCCAGGCATTTTGGCTGAAACGCCTCGATGCTGGCGATGTTGATAATCACGCCGCGGCCGGCGGTTTCCATGTGTTGGGCCGCCCATCGTGCAAGGAAGGCGGGCGCGGTGAGATTGACGCGCAGAATCGTGTCCCAGAACTCTGGCTCTATATCGCGTGCCGACGTGCGATCGACAGCCGCCGCGTTGTTCACCAGCAGATCGAGCCCGCCGAAACAACGAACCGCCTGCTCGACCAGCGAACGCGCGAAATCGAGGTCGGCCAGATCGCCGACGGCGGTCTCGAATGCCGTGCCCCGGGCATGCAGACGACCGGCCACGTCGTCGAGCGCGTTACGATCGCGATCGGTAAGCAGAAGCCGGTAGCCGGCGGCGGCCAGTTCGAGGGCCGTGGCGCGGCCGATTCCGTGGGCCGCGCCGGTGAGCAGTGCCACACGAGGGGCAGTCGGTGTCATGGCATGATCTCTCGGAAAAGTCGCCGCAGGGGTTCAAGACAAAACGGGCGCCGGCGTGCGCGGGCCGCCGCAGCCGCTTCGGCCGTTCGACCGTCACTTCGGCAGCTCGACCGGCGGCTGACTTGGACGCCCCCAATCGCCGTCATCGACAGCGGTTGGGAAGATGCTACTTCGACCGGTCGACCGGTCGACCGGTGGGGCTGGTTGGCTCGGTTGGTGGATCGGGCAGACGAATCGAGACGGTGAACCGGGGCGTCGGCGTTGATTCGACCGGTAGAGCGGACCGATCGACATTTGCGAACCGCAGCCAACGCGGAGCGGCTATTGCGCTGAGGCCTTCGCCGAGGTGGCACCGCCGGAAGGCTCGAACCGCCAACCGTCGGGCAGCACGGCGCCGCGTTTGATGACGACAATGCCATCGGCAATCATCGCCTCGTTGGTTTCGGAGGCGGAGTCGACGCTGGCCTCGTTGCGGATGATCACATCGTGCCCGATGCGCACGTTTTTGTCGACAATGGCGTTCTCGATCCGCGTGCCCGCACCGATTCCTACGGGAATCTCTCCAGCGGGCTGATCGTGCTCGCCGGCCTCGGAAGGAAAGAAATCGGCCCCCATGACGATCGAATTGCGTATTGTCACGTTGTCGGCAATCTGGCAGCGCAGGCCGATCACGCTGTTTTCAATGGTCACATTGCGACCGATCACGCACCCTTCGGCAACCAGGCTGTGGCGCACATCGGCCTGATCGACGCGCATGGGAGGCAGGTAGCGGGCCCGCGTGTAAATCGGGGCATCGGGCGTGTCGAGATCGAATTTCGGCTTCCGATCGGCCAGATCGAGGTTGGCGTGGAAAAAAGAACGAATCGTACCGATGTCTTCCCAATAGCCATCGAACAAATAAGCCTGCACGTGCCGGCTGCGGATCGACGCGGGAAAGACCTCTTTGCCGAAGTCTTGATAGTCGGTTTTGGTAAGAACGTCGACGAGTGTTGAACGGTTGAAGAG
>WGDQ01000780.1 GCA_015493185.1 Planctomycetaceae bacterium | reverse complement strand
GGCAAACCAGCAGCAAGGTGCCCGACCAGCGGTCGCGATGCTCGGCAAGGTAGCGCGTCACGCCAATCAGGTTGGTCATGTGCACATCGTGGCCGCAGGCATGCATCACGCCGACCTCGACACCCGACTTGTTTTTCACGCGCACCTTCGAGGCGAAAACCAGCCCCGTGTTCTCTGTAACCGGCAAGGCGTCCATGTCGGTGCGCAGCATCAATGTGGGGCCGGGGCCATTCTCCAAAACGCCCACCACACCGTGGCCACCCACGCCGGTCGTGACGCGCACGCCCAGCTCCCGTAGCGCGTTGGCCAAGCGCGCGGCAGTTTGCTTCTCGTGGAACGAAAGCTCTGGGTGGGCATGCAGATCGCGGTAGAACGCGACCAGCTCATCCATGTGTCGGTCGACCCACGTCTCGACCGAATCCGCAGCGTTTGCGGCAGCCACCGGACCGACGAACAACAACGTGGTTTGAACCAACCAACCGATCGTCGCAAGACGCAGCACCCACTGAGAAACGGTTCGAGCGGCGGCAGACATCGGCGTCATCCTGTTCCCTTTTTTTTCTCTTTTTGTTTGCTGGAACCTCTGCAAAGCAACGGAACCGAGGGGCCGGAAATTTCCCGCCCGCCAGCGCTGTTGCGCCCGTATGGCGACGTTACTTCATACGTCGCAGTCGGGCAAGCGGCGCGGCCGTTCGGGCCGCTTCGACCACGCCCTTCAGATTCCCAGACGGTTCCCAGACGGGGACACGTGTGTGTTTCGGCTCGTAGACGCAGTCCGGCTGGCGTCGGATAACGGCATACCGCGTTTGCCGCACGCAGGGCAAGGCATCGACGCGGCCGGAGCGGCCTCCACGATCGGGATGGCCGCCGCGGGGGGAAATGCTCGCCACGGCCGGATTGACTTCAACAGCCGCAAGGGTCGCAGCGGCGGGGCCCCAAAAAATGTGCCTGGGCAGCTCGTTTGAGGAACAAGAAACTCAAGAAACCCGGGCACAGGCTCAGCCGCAGCAACACACGGCGCACACCCCCCCAGAGACAAATCGCGGCAGCACAACGATCACGTCACCGAACGAAGCGCGATAGCGTGCGGTTCAACCCACGCTGGAAGCGGTCCATTGGTCGGCCGCCAGAATCTGCTCGATCTCCCAGGCCAACGCCCGCAACGCGCGCGCGCGATGGCTGATGACCGACTTCACATGAGGCCCCAACTCACCGAAGGTGCGGTGATACTCGATGATTTCGAACAGGGGATCGTAACCGAAGCCGTTCGAACCAGCCGGTTCGCTGCGAATTCGCCCGTGACAATAGCGTTCCACACGGGCCCGCACGCGTCCTTCGGGATCGGCCAGCACGGCGTGACAAACGTAGTGGGCCGTTCGTTTTTCGAGCGGCGTATCGCTCAGCGCTGCCAGCAGCTTCTGGTTGTTGTCGTCGTCGCTGGCATTGGGGCCGGCATACCGCGCTGAATGAACTCCTGGAGCCCCTTGAAGCGCGTCGACCCTCAGGCCGCTGTCTTCACCCAAAACCCATTCTTGCAAGTGTTGAGCTTGTTGAACCGCTTTCTTTTCCGCATTGGCTGCAAACGAGTCGCCGTCTTCTTCCACTTCGATCGCTTGCGGATAATCGGCCAGCGACCGCAGTTCGATGTTCAAGGGAGCCAGTAGCGAGGCCAGCTCCTCGAGCTTTTTCTGATTGCGCGTGCCAAGCACGAGCCGGACCATACGAGACATGGCGGGCAAGCACCTTCAATCAAAGCATCGGGGAAAAAGAGACGCGGACCGTAGCGCCGCTGACAACATCGGTCCCGCTGTTTTACCACAACTTGCCCGACGCGTCGTAGTCCCGAGCGATCGAGCGGCGGGGCACCTCGACCGGAATCGGCTGTAGATCCAGCGGAATCTTCATCTCCGTGAGCGTCCGCGGTCTGGTCACGGCACCCGGCGTGGTGGGCTTTGGTGGGGCGAACGTCTGCATGATTTTGTAGATGGCCGGGTTGATCTCGGTTTTTCCGTCGGGCCGTGGTGTGCCCACAGAATTGAAGCTGCCCACGGTCACGATG
>WGDQ01000779.1 GCA_015493185.1 Planctomycetaceae bacterium | reverse complement strand
GGCCCGACGTGGTCTGACAACGATTCGCGCACGACTGCTGCACATCGGCAGCAGTCGTGCGCGAATCGTTGTCAGACCACGTCGGGCCCTCTCATTACGTCGTTTTCTTCATCGTCGCGGGGGCTCGGGCCGTTGCTTCAGCTTTACATAGAAACGGCTGCCTTTCCCTGGTTCTGATTCGGCCCAAACGCGGCCGCCCTGCCGCTCGATCAGGTTGCGGGTGAAATAAAGCCCCAACCCGGTTCCCGGCCGCTCCGAGCGTGTCGATAGGCGGCGAAACGGCGCGAAGATGCGCTCGAGCTCCTCGGTGGGAATGCCCGGCCCGTTGTCGGCTACGCAAAACGTGCAGCAGTTGTCGCCAATCGTGTAGCTGATCTCGATACGGCCCGGTCGACTGTCGATAAACTTGGCAGCATTGGACAACAGATTGTAAAACGCCTCGCGCAACCGGACCCGATTGCCCCAAACCTTTGGCAAATCGGGGGCCACTTCCACCTCGATGCCGCAACGGGCAAAAACCGGCTGTAGCCGGCCGATCGCCTCGTGGATGACTTCATCGGAAGCCACCACTTCGTTGGCCTCGGTCGACTCGGGCATGAGAGCCGAGGCCAAAAGTTCATCGATCAGCCGACTCAACCGAAACGCTTGTTTCGCGGCCGACTCGATGAGTTGTCGCGCCTCCTCCGGCATTTGCTCGCCGAATTCATCAACGGCCTCGTCGCACAGATTAGCCACCGTAGCCAGCGGCGTTTTCAGGTCGTGCGATGCCAACTGGGCAAATTGTCGCAGTTCCAGGTTGGCCTCCCAAAGCATTTCCAACGCACGCTGGAGCTGACTGGTCGACTCGGCAAAGTAGGCGTCGAGCGTCAGCCCCACATCCAGAAAAACGGCTTTCAGCAAAGACAATAACCCTTCGAGATGCGACCGCTCTGGCAGGTCGTCGTCGCTCATCAAGCGTCGGAAAAAGAACTGCGAATAAAGATTGTAGCTGCCCAAAAAGTGCTCGGGCTCCACGCCCGCCTCGGCATGTGCCCAACCCACGCGCCGTCGCTGATGAAGAAAGTTCTCATCCCACTGGGCCCGCAACAGTGAGCGGAAGTGCGCTTTCTGCGACTCCTTCAAATTCTTCACCAAGTCTGGATCGCGAAGATGTCGAGCCGTTTCGGCGAACTGAAACAAATGGCCGTAAAAGCCATCAACGAACTCGTCGATCTGCGGCTCGGTCAGTGGCCCCAGTTGCCTGAGTCGCTCGGCGTCGTCGGGCCCAAGCTGTAGAAAGGCCAAACGCCGGGCCAGCTCATCTCCGGAAGATTTTTTCGACGGCTTCTCCGCAAAACGGGCCTTCGAGTCGCCAGAGAGCGGGAAGTCGGGCGGATTGGCTGCCATATTATGGATGCCTTTTGCACATATGGATTCCAGAAACACAGAGGGCATTGCCGGCCGCATTTCGAACGCCTGCCATCCCAGCGCGCTCTCTATCTACCGGCCGAACCGCAGCCGACCGCGATGCAAGCGACACTGCCAACAGCAAGGCACGACAAAACGTGACGCTCAATCGGTCAAAACCGCAGCATCGACTGCGACGTCTCTGTCGCCCTCGACGCCAAAATGGCATCGACACGTCGCGGCAAGATGCGTTGTTTTTCTTCCTGTCGATCCGATCGCCACCCTTGCTGTCCAACCGCCATTTTGCGCTGTAGCCAGCCGAATTTCCGAGGGCGCACGCAATAGCAGTGTTCAACAATGCTTCGCCAAAAACGATGACGTAACCGCTCGCAACGCGCCGCCACCAATCACAGCCACTTGCCTGCTCTTTTTTACTTTTTCGCCGTCTTCTTTTTTTCTTCCGTCGCTTTATCACCACAGTGTTTGCAGCGCCGATGTCGTACCGGTGCCAATTTGGCGTTGCCCCGGTTTTGATCCAGCGCGTCGGGGTCCGCGACAATGCACACATCACACAGCATTCATCACGCATCGCCGGTGTTGCCCCGCGACCGAACGGCCAACCGCGCCGACACGCACGGCGAACGTGTTGCGATCGCCCAAAGAGCGCGCACCCTATCAGCGGGCGCCGACAAAACCGACTCAGCGAACCGACTACTTCGAACGTGCGTGCATCGTGTTCTGCCGGACCACGTTCTGCGGCATGGCCATCGCGCACAAGGGCGACCTTCTTCGTTTACTCGTATAGCCTCATGAATTGGAACGGCGTTTGCAACTCCCTCAGAGAACACCACACCGCGTTTCCATTCCGGCTCCTTCCCGCCTGCCGGTGCCACTACGATGAAGGCCACAGCCACCCCGCCGTCCGTGCCCGCCGTTGAACCCGCTTGCCGCGCCGACTTAAGGACGGTGGCCGCGATTCAGTCGGCGCTTCAGCGTCAGCGTTATCGACCGCTGCAAGTGCTCGATTTTCGCTTTGCCCATGGAAAGGTCACGCTACAGGGCACGCTGCCATCGTACTATCTCAAACAGTTAGCGCAAGAAGCGATTCGAAACGTGCCCGGCGTGCGTTGTATCGACAATCGGACCATCGTCGAGTAAAGCGCCCTTCTGCACGGACAGGCCGTCGGCACTTGGCCGCCGAAAGGCAGATCAACGACGGCTAACGACAGCATGCATGCGATGCGACGCCGACGTACCTCAACTCGTCAGGCGCGCTGCGACCGCATTCGGTAATTGGTGCGTGCGCCGCATTGCTTCGTGCTTTTCTTTTGTGCCGCTCTTTGCCAATAAAACCACGCTTGAATCTCGCTATATCTCGTTGTCTCGTTGGCAACCGGGTGCATTGGCAATCAGCGATCGGCCATCGAGCTCTCCAGCCCTCGGCGTTTTGTTCTTCCTTCCGATTCCAGCCATTGGCCCGATCGAGCCATGCCCCGCTCATTCGCTCGGTTTGCTTGGCCCTGCTTTCAGCAACCACCGAAGCACCGCTGCATTGGCGGGTGGAAACGTGTACTGCGGCAGCTCGCCGCGCAACACCCAGCGAAAGGGAGCCTTCGGCTTTGCCGAACCACCCGTGAGCCGGCAATGAAAGAACCGCAGATCAAGCCGGCCGTGGTCATAATCGGCCTGTTCGACGGCCACAGCGGCCACCACAGCAACCGGCAAGCCCGTCTCTTCAAGGCACTCGCGCACCGCCGCTTCCGCAGGCGTTTCGCCCGCCAAAACCTTACCACCGGGAAACTCCCAGTATCCGGCCAGCGGCACGTTCTCGGGCCGGCGACCGATCAAAACACGATCGTCCTTTTCAACAATCGCGATAGCTACCTGCGTGCGCGGCGAAGGGGGCATGGCTTCGAGCTATTGCCGATATTGCTCGACCAGCCGGCCGGGCGAACCCATGATGTTGTAGCCGGCATCGACGTGCAGTATTTCGCCCGTGATGCCGCTCGCCATGTCCGAAAGCAGGAAGCCCGCGGCGCGCCCGACCTCTTCGTGCGTGATGTTGCGTCCCATCGGCGCCATTTTCTCGTAGAGGGTGAGCATGTCGTCCACGCCCGCCCCGCGTCCGGCCAGGGTTCGCAGTGGTCCGGCGCTCACCGCGTTGACACGTATTTGCCGGGGCCCCAAATCGTAGGCCAGGTATTTCACGGTAGAATCCAACGCCGCTTTGCAAATGCCCATCACGTTATAGCCGGGCACGGCCTTCTCGCCGCCAAAGTAAGTCATCGCCACAATGCTGCCGCCGTCGTTGAGCACCGGCTGAAATGCATTGGCCAGCGCGATCAGACTATATGCGCTGATCTCCATGGCCAACTTGAAACCTGCGCGGCTTGTTTGAATGGTGTCGACTTTCAAATCCTCGAGCGGCGCAAACGCCACGGAATGCACCAAAAAGTCGATCGTGCCAAACTCTTGCTGCGTGGTCTTCACAACCTCGGCAATCTGATCGTCGTCGCTCACATCCAGCGGCACCAGAAAGCGGGCGTTCTCCGCCTTGTCGGTCAGCAGTGCCACGCGACGACGGTTGCGCTGCCGTTTGTCGTCGGGCCTGTCGGGCAGGTGCGTAAAACCGCACAACGCGCCCTCGGCCATCACATACTCAGCGATCGCCCACGCAATTGAATGGTCGTTCGCAACGCCGACAACCAATCCCTTTTTGCCATCGAACAGACCCATAGTCGCATTTCTCCTCACAGCACCGGTTCTCGAACCAGACAAACCGCCCGGCCGACAGCACCGATTTCGATTCGTGCACCAGCCAATGCCGCGCCGGTCGCGGCAGATTCCGGCTTATCGCATCCCACTCCCGCCGCGCCAACTCAACACCTGACCGACCTCTTTAATCCCGGCAAGAATCGCAGCGGCCTTCCGAAAAAACAGTTACCCCGTCGGACAAACACCCTAGCACGCCCGCGCTCGCGCGATCCGCTTTTTTCCGGCCCCTCCGTGTGTCTACCCGATTCGTCTGCCGTCGCCTCGGCTCAAACGGCATTAGCCTGCAAATCTTTTTGCGGCGCACGGTGGCCCCCTGCGCAGCCCAATCCATCTCGCGTCTGGCGGGCGTCTGCCACGCCTGACGCAAACCAAACCATTCTGGCGGTGTCCGCATCCACGACGTCGCACGGGCAAGGTCGTGTCTGAGCTGCGTCGCGGCACATCGCCAGGCGCCACCGAGCCTGACAATCTCGCCTCAGGCAGCCGCAGTCGGACAGAAACGCGCATGGTCGCAGACAAAGCACGCAACATATCTGTTCGAACCGATTTAGGCAATTGCCCGTTGTGCGCATCGCGCGCCGGCACCGTGCAGGCCACGTCCGATCCGAATCAAAAAAAGTGCGCCCTGTGCCACTGGTAGACGCTACTTTGATACGCGCCTAGAATTCATAGCGCCCACAACTTGACGACACGCGCCGGCTTCCCCATTTCTTGCCGAGCAACGGTTCTTTCTCCTCTCCTGTCCATTTCCTTCTGCCCTAGTCAGGAACCGATCGTGAACCAGCCTCGTCCCGCTTCATCGAGCGATGTCCATGAGACCGACCGATCGCCCGCAACCGGACTCACCCATCTGTCGCTTCAGCTTTTGTGGCATGCGAACGAGGCAGGCGACACCAAAAGCTTTGCGCAAGCCGCCACCACTGCGGTGCGCGAGCATTTTCAGGCCGCCGTGGTCGCAATCGTTGTTCCACACCAGGGGCAGTGGACCACGCTGGCACGATCGGGCAATCGTGCGATGTTGCCCGAGCCGCTCATGGCCGACGCACTCGATCGCCTGGCCATTGTTCGACAAAGTGACGGCTGGATTGCCGTGCCGCTTCGCCAACGCATCGAAACCGACCACTTGCTGGTAATGCAAGCCGACTTGCCCGGCGGGGCGCTCTGCGATGAGTCGCTTGTCGAACTGGCCGACACGCTCGGCAGCGCGCTGGCATCCATTCGCGGACGCCGACGGCGAAATCGCCGCATCCAACGGCTCGAAGCCATACTGGAAATCGCCACCCAGTGGTACCGCGCTCGCGATATGCAATCGCTGTTGGTTCGCATTGCCGAAGCGGCCACGCGGCTGCTTCATGCGGATCGGGCCAGCATCTTCTTGTGGGACAAGGCCAACCACATATTGGTCGGCCGACCCGCCCTGGGCATTGATGGCGACGAGTTGAAAATTGCCGACGATGCCGGCGTCGTGGGCCATGTGATCCATACGGGCCAGTCGCGCCGCATCGACCGGCACCAAGGTCAGGATCAAATCGACCGCCACGTCGACGAGCAGCTCGGCTACCATACCGAAACCCTGCTTTGTGTGCCGCTGCGCAGCCCCGATGGCAAAATCATCGGTGCCTTCGAAGTTATCAACAAACACGAAGGCGATTTCGACAGCGAAGACGAAGAGGCCTTGCTCGATCTGGCCGCGCATGCGGCCATTGCCCTGGAAAACACCCGAGAACGCGAGCAATTGATTCGCGCCCGCGACCAAATCACGGCGGAAGCGGCACAGGGCGTACAACTCATCGGCACCAGCCCCGCCATCGAGGCACTGCGATCTACCATTCGTCGCGTGGCCGACACTGATCTGGCGGTGCTGATTACCGGCGAAAACGGCACGGGCAAGGAAGTGGCCGCCCGCCTCATTCACTACCTCGGGCGCCGACGCGAGCAGCCTTTCATTGCCGTCAATTGTGCGGCGATTGCTGAAACGCTGCTCGAAAGCGAACTGTTCGGCCACGAGCGGGGAGCCTTCACCGACGCCGGGCAATCGCGGCCCGGAAAGTTCGAGCTCGCCTCGGGCGGCACGTTGTTTCTCGACGAAATCGGCGACCTGAGCCTTAGCGGTCAGGCAAAGCTATTGCGCGTGCTGGAAGAAAAAGTGGTCACACGCGTCGGGGGCACGGAGCCCATCCATATTGATACCCGCGTGCTGGCAGCCACCAACCAAGACCTGGCCCGCATGGTTCGCGAGAAAAAGTTTCGCGAAGATCTGTTTTACCGCCTCAACGTGGTGAACCTTCATTTACCGCCTCTGCGCGAGCGGCCCGACGACATCCTGCTATTGGTCGAGCACTTTCTCGACCAGTTCTGCCGGCAGGCCCGTCGCCCGCGTCCGAAGCTCACCCGTGCGGCCAGGCAGCGCCTTTTGCAGCACCCGTGGCCGGGCAATGTTCGCGAGCTGCGCAACCTGATCGAACGCCTTGCCTACCTCACCCCAGACGACACGATCGACGCCGACGAGTTGGGCCTCATTTTGGCTCCAGCCAGTGGCGCGCCCGACGCGGTCGCGGCCGATCTGCCCTTGAACCGAGCCACCGCACAATTTCAGCGGCAATATATCGAGCAGGCCATTGCCCGGGCCCGTGGCAACATGAGCCTGGCCGCAAAACGCCTGGGGCTGCATCGCTCAAACCTGTACCGAAAAATGCGCGGCCTTGGCATCAGCACCGCACCCCCGACATCGGCCGATTCCGACGATTCGTAGGTCACGCCTCTGCCGAAAAAAACAACTCCCTGCCGCAGCGAACCATCGAGGCCCCTGGCGCCATGTCTTGCC
>WGDQ01000778.1 GCA_015493185.1 Planctomycetaceae bacterium | reverse complement strand
TCTACCGGCGGCAGCGGACGCCCCCGCGTATCGCTCGCTCGCAGCGTCAGCGTCACCGGCTGCCCGCGGCGGATAGTCGGAATCCGCGACTCCGGCACTTCCACCACAAGCAGCAAACGGTCGATCTGATGCACCTCAAACACCGTCTGCTGCGGTCCGATCGACTGCCCAACCGACACCAGCCGTTTGGCAATCACGCCGTCCACACGAGAAATCAGCGTGGCATCGCTCAGCCGCGTTTCGGCAATCTCGACCTGTGCCCGGGCCACGTCCAGGTTGGCCACCATGGTTTGATACTCGTCGGCCGTGATGATGTTGCGTTCTTTTCGCTCTTCGGCCCGGCGCATGTCGTCTTCGGCCTTTTCCAGCCGCGACTTCGCCTCGCGAAGCTGTGCCGCCAGTCGGCGCTGCTGCAACTGCGCGAGCACCTGTCCCTTCTTCACATGGTCGCCCACATCCAGGGGCTCGCCGGCTTCGTTCGTGCCAAAACGTTCCAGAATGCCCGTGGCATCGAACGAGAATCGATACTTGTCGTAGGGCCGCAAAATCCCGTATCGCACGTCGACGATGTCGACCATCTGCGGTTCCACCGTCTCGACCGAAACAGGTGCCTTGGGAATCGCGTGTTGCTCGGCTGCCTGTTGCGAGGTATTGCCAAACACCCAGCTCAGCCGGTTCGTCCCCGCGGCAATCGTCAGCATCAGCACCAACGCGGCGCCCGTCACGATCGACAGCCCAACAAGATTTCCGACCGTGCGGTTCATCAAGCCACGTGCGCAAGCAAGAAGAGCAGTGAGAAGGGAACCAGCCCGTAAGCTTCCGATTACGAATCAAGCGCCTGATTCGGTTTGCTTCGCAGGCCTCCAGCGTTGATGCGGTTCGATATCGAAACCACGCTTGGCGTCGTCAACGCCCACAAAAAGAACGACGCAACTCAGCAGGTGCACCGCTGCAATAGAAAGCAACCAGGCTCGACATGGCGGCACCGCCCGTCCGGCGTGCCGCGACGTTCTGGAAGGGATGCCACCGGGTTTCGTTCTAGGGGGGAATGTAGGTTTCCGCTCGCGGAAAAATAATATCTCCCCAAATCGTAGTTCACCTACTCAGAACGATCAACTCCCGTGCCGCCGCTTTTCGCCACGCCAACGTCATCACAGTGTACCATTCGGTCCACACCCGGTACTACTTGGCCCACGTTGGCCGAGTTTCACCACACACCCGCTCGCGCCCGCCGTTGGCACACGAGTCAAAAGCCTCAAAAGGGCAAACCATCGAACAATAAAATGCTGACAAGAGGATCCTCTCCCCGGCGTCCGCTGGGCCCCTCGGGCATCGCAAGCCGCGTCGCATCCACCGCAAGATGCATTGCACCGCATTTACATGAGGCATCTGTTATATGACACATCATCGTCGCATCACGTCACTTCACGTCACGTCGTTTCACGTCACGCACATCGCTTGATGAACCATCGTCTCACTTCGCCCCGTCGGCGGCCTCGGCAACGCGCTGCCGCAGTTCTTCGAGCGAAATACCGCGCACCAAAAACCTCTTCCGCGGCGAGCTGGCGCCGGCGATCAGCTCGAGCTGATTGCGCTTCAGCCCCAGTTGATCGCACAATAGCCGAACGATCGCATCGTTCGCCTTGCCGCGTTCCGGCGCTTGGGCAACCGCCACTTTCAGCGCGCCCGCCTGAATGCCACGCAAGCACGTTCGCCGCGCGCCCGCTTGCGCCCGAACCGGCAAAATCACCCCCTCGCCCGACGCGCGTAGCTCGATCGTCTGGCTCATCGGCCGATTCCCTCGAACAGGGCCGAACCGATCCGCACGATGGTAGCCCCCTCTTCAATGGCCACCTCGAAATCGCGCGTCATGCCCATTGAAAGCTCGTCCAATGCGTGGGGCGGCGGGCATATCGGTCGCACGCGATCGCGCAGCTCTCGCAATCGCCGAAAGTCTTGCCGAGCCACCGAAACCCCGCCTTCGCGGGCCGCCATGGTCATCAGCCCCCGCACGCGAAGCGCCTCCAACGCGCCCAACCGCTCCACCACCTCGGGCAACGCCTCAGGACGAAAACCATGCTTTTCAACATCGCCCGAAACGTTCACCTCCAGCAGCACCTCCACCGGCGCCGTCCGTTCGGCCGCCGCGGCCGCATTCAGCGCATCGAGCAGCCGTGTGCTATCAACCGACTCGATCATCGAAACCAGCGGCAGCGTGCGCCGGATTTTGTTGCGTTGCAGATGCCCGATCAAATGCCATCGCACGGAGCCAATAGCATCTGCCTGGCTTGCCAGTGCCTCCGCCTTGCGCCAAAGCTCTTGCGGGCGGCTTTCGCCAAGCTCGCGGCATCCCAGCCGCACCAGTTCGGCCGCAACCTCGCTGTCAACGTACTTCGTAACCGCCACCAGGCGAACCGTCTCAGGCTCTCGTCCCGCGCGGCGTGCGGCCTCGTCGATCCGGCGACGGATCCCGCTCAGGTTTCGTTCCAGTTGGGCTGTCCACGCGGGCATGGCAAAAAACCGCTCTGCACCCGATCCGAGCGGCCGCATGCCGCACCATGCGGCGCCCGCCGATGCGCCTGCTATTGGATCTCGACAAGCGGTTCGGTTTGGCCGTCCTGATGAAATCGGGCCACTAGAAACTCGCTGACCAGGTTTTGTCCCAAAAGGGTCCGGTTGCCCTTCGACGTCAGCGCGCGATACACCAACCACTGCCGCTTGCCAATCTGAACACGAAAGCCCACCGCCACGTCGGGCCGCACGATCTCAAGCTGTTCGGCCACGGTAAGCCCGCGCCACGTATAGCGTTGCGACTGCCGCCGCGAATCGAGATCCAGCATCAGCGGCGCATAAAGCGCCCGCCCGCGTGCCGATTGCACAAGCGAAATCGCCTCGCTTCCGCCCGAGAGCCGCCCGGGACGCGGATCGCAACGCCACTCAGGCAGCGCCAGCGGCATGGCCAGCACACGGCGCGATTTGGTGGTCAGCCAACCTTCGCGGGTTTCGTCGGCCCCCACAAACCGCACTCCCTCGGCCAACGGCAACGTCAGACGATACTGCCAATCACAATCGCGCGAGCCGATGATCGCGTCGGCCAGCAGCAGAAAACGGTCTTTCCTCGCCAGCAACATCTGGCGCTGAAGGGTCAAACCGCCCTCGAGCTCGGTTTCTAATTCCAAGTAAATGCCATCTTCGTCCGAAACCCAGCAAACCTCCTCCCACGCGCAGGTCGGCTGTCGCACGCGCCCGTCCACACAAACCTCGGTTTCCCAAGCCCCGCTCAGCAACAACTCGCCACCGCTTTGCAATTCGCCGCGAGTCGATTCTTCAGCATACGAAACGGCCAGCATGTCCGTGTTTTTCTGCCAACCAGCCCGAAGAATGGCCAGTTCCGACCATTCGCTGTGCTCAGCCGGATCGGGCAGATCGTCGCCGCGCCGCGAAGCCTTTTTCTTCGTGCCGCACTTGGGCAGGGCCAGCGCGGCGATTTCGAAGTCGTCGCCGTCGCCACCGGCATCCAAAGCCGCCTTCATCAGCGGCGTGGTCCACCGCGATTCGCCGT
>WGDQ01000777.1 GCA_015493185.1 Planctomycetaceae bacterium | reverse complement strand
GGCGTCAGCACGGCCTGATCAGCCGTCGTTTCGTGTTCGATGGGCGCAAGCGAGTCGGCTTCTTGAAAAGCTCGGTAGACCGCTTTGTGGCCAAGAACCGCGATCGCGTGGCGCGCGGCAGCCGTTTCAGCCAGCTCACCAACGAAGAGCGGGCTGAAATCGTCGATCGCGCGCGACGGTTGGCCCACGCCGGCGGGTGCCCGGCCGAAGTCACACGGCGATTGGCCAAGCGAATGGGACGCAGCGTGGAAACAATTCGCTACACGCTCAAGCAGTGGGACCGCCAGCATCCGCATCTGGCGGTGTTTCCCGACAGCAGCGGTCCGCTGAACGAGGAAGCCAAGAATAAGATTTATCAACAGCACCGCCGGGGCGTGGCCGTCGATGTGTTGGCCAAGCGCTACTGCCGCACCAAGACCAGCATTTACCGCATTATCAACGAGGTGCGGGCCAAGCGGATTTTCGAGCTCCCGCTGGACTATATGTACAACGAGGAGTTCGACCGCCCGGACGCGGACAAGGTGATTCTGGGGCCGATGCCCGAGGGCGACGCCGCGCAGCGCAAGCCCGCGCGGTTGCCAAGCGGATTGCCCCCCTATTTGGCCGCGCTTTACGAGGTGCCCCTGCTCAATCGAGAGCAGGAGGTTTACCTGTTCCGCAAGATGAACTACTTGAAGTACAAGGCGGCCAAACTCCGCGAGCAGCTCGATCCGGCCAAGGCCAAAAGCAGCCTGATGGATAAAATCGAGCGGCTCTACGAAGAGTCGGTGCAGACGAAAAACCAGATCATCCGAGCCAATTTGCGCTTGGTGGTTTCGATCGCCAAGCGGCACGTCGGCGCGACCGATAACTTTTTCGAGCTGGTGTCCGACGGAAACATCTCGCTGATTCGCGCTGTGCAAAAGTTCGACTATGCCCGCGGCAACAAGTTCAGCACGTATGCAAGCTGGGCGATCATGAAGAACTACGCCCGCACGATTCCGGGCGAACACCGTCAGCGCGACCGTTATCGGACCAGCTACGACGAGATGTTCAACGTCACGGAAGATAACCGCTCGAACCAGTATGCCCAGGAATCGGCCCACGCAACGCGTGTGGCGCAGATCAACCGCATCCTCAAGCTGCTCGACGACCGCGAGCAGAAGATTATCCGCAGCCGATTTGGCTTGGATCACAAGCACGAGCCTCAAACGCTCAAAGAGGTAGGCGCCGAGATGGGAGTTACCAAAGAGCGTATTCGGCAGATCGAAGCCCGCGCGCTGAACAAGCTGCGCAAGGCTGTCGAAGAGCAGAAGTTGGACATCCCGGGCATCGAGTGATCTGCCCTCCGGCATCAGCCCTTTGAAAGCCTTGGAAAGCTCGTTGAGAGGCGCAATCTGGCTGCGAACGGTCGAAGTCGGTCCGTTGGGTGTTGCCCAAAGCCCCGGCAGATAGCCTTGAAACCGTGTGTGACCGGGCTGGTTGAGCTGAGGGTGGTTGGGCCTGCTCCTGGGCCGACGGACTCGCTTTTCAACTGGGCCGCTCGAGTCATTTTGCCCGCCACCGGCGGTTTCCCCCTTGAGCGTGAAGCCGCCGGTTGGCGTGCAGCCGGATAGCCGAGCGGTTGTTTCGCTCCGCTTGGGGGCACCCTTCCCTGGCGACCGCTTGGCAGGTTGCCGGCACCATGCCGCATCGCGTGCGGGGCAGCACGGTTCGCGGGTATTGGGGGGCAGGTGCTACGGAAGGATTCTCGGGCGCCTTTGGCCCAATCTGTGGCCCTGGAACTCTCTTTATTGGAATCCGCTATTGCCTGCCGGCGCCGATCTCGCTTCGAAAGGCTCGTGTCCGCCCCCTCCAATCGGTTTGTTTGGAAGGACGACCGGCTCGATGCGGTTCGTGTCGTGGCCGACAAGACGGCGAGACGGTGAACAAAGATGTTGCCGATTTTGCGTGGGCAAGGTGTAGGGGGCAGATTGCATTGCCTCGGGCATCTGATGGCTGCTCGTTGTCCGTGAGTGGTTGATGGAATCGAGATCTCGGCCAAAAATTCACGGGGCTCCGTATTGCACGATTGCGGAAGTTCACTATAGTTACAAATTTCCACGGTCGGGGATTCTGGAGCCTGGAGCAAGAAGCGATGCGTCGTCGCGGCGCTGCGGTGTGTCTCAGCTACCGTGACGATGGCGTGTTTTTTTTCCTGTGCTCATAGGCTAGCGTAGCTCAATTGGCAGAGCAGCTGATTTGTAATCAGCAGGTTGTGGGTTCAAGTCCCTCCGCTAGCTTGTCGCGGATACCGGCCGGCGGCGGTTTGGTGGTTTTCTTTCGTTCAGGCAATTGGGCTGTTGGTATCTGAAGCGGGGAGTGAGAGGCCAGACTTTTTGTTGCGCGCACCGACGGACGAGCGAAAGCGGTCGCAATTCGGAGGGCGGCTAAACAAGCGGGTTCTCGTATTTCAGCGTGAGCGGGAGTAGTGGCCGGCACGTTGTGTGGGGGCTGTCGCGTGCGGTCGCCGAGTTGCAAGGCTGCCCGAGCCCGTGCGGGGGGTTGCCCGAGCGGTCAAAGGGAGCAGACTGTAAATCTGCCGGCTTTTGCCTACACAGGTTCGAATCCTGTACCCCCCACACCTGCTTTGTGTTGAGTCCCCGTTGTTTGGCCTGGTGGGGCCTGTCGGCTCGGCTCTGTGTGTCCTCTTTCTTCTTTCTTTCGGATTGTTTGTTGGTGTTTTCGGGTGATGTCGGTTTGCTGCGATTCGCCGGGAG
>WGDQ01000776.1 GCA_015493185.1 Planctomycetaceae bacterium | reverse complement strand
CTTCCACGCTACCCACGCGCCGAACCATACTCAAACGCTCCTCTACGTACACGCAGAACGCCTGGCGAAAAAATCTGCATGCGGCCGAGAAAAAAAGACGACGATGATTGGGCCGTGGGGAGAATAACCGAGATCGTCCCGGATTGGGCGCTTCGTCATTCTCGGTTGGCATGGCGTGCTCATCTTTTCGCAATCGGGTGCATTGCCAGCTCGAACCGATTATCGCCAATCCCGACCAGATGAAAACCGACGTCGCTCACAACGAATTGTTGAGCAGGACGCTGTGTACTCTATGTACTCTATTGACGATTCAGTTCCGCGTAGACGGTGTGCCATGAAACACCGCGGCAAACGACAGCCTTTGCTGGCATTAAGAGCGAACGGGCAGAACCTCTAGTTCTTGCGGAAAAAACCGCTTGTCTCGGCTGTTCACACGCGTTTTGTCCGCTGCGTAGAAGGTGTTTTCAAAATCCAATTCCGGCTTCGATCGCGAGCAAGCCGACCGTCTGGTCGTCGGTCGGCATCGACCAGGCCAAGGAGGATTCGCCTGCTTCGTCCTCCTTGATACGATTCACCTGCTCACAATCTCGGCCCTGGAAGCGATTTTGAAGACACCTTCCAAAAAGGCTAGCAGTTGAATTGCCGTGGATTCGGACTGCTTCGTAGTACGAACGCCCGGGGGCATGAAAGCGCGTGGTGTTGCTGAGCCAATCAGTCGCACGTGCGATGCCGACTTCTCAGAGATCGCACGGCAACCACCGAGCAAAATGCTAGAAGCGCTTGCGCGCCCAACAGCAAGTCGAGTGGTTCTGGAACAACGTGCAACTGGGTGATTTGCACCGACCACTCGTTTTTGTCGGAAACGAACTCCTGAAACGTCCAGAACGTGAATGGATCGTCGGGATCGAGCACCGTAGCGCTGTAGTCGCCCCAACGATTGCGATCGTTGGCCACGCGTCGGTAGGTGTCAACGCCTTCTTGCAGAAGAAGCGGTTCACCGAATGTTGTGATCCCGTTTTCGTCGGTTTGTCCCAAAACGGCATATGCGCTGATGTACTGGTTCTCTCCCGAACCGCTGAATCCTATCACCACATCGCCAAACGGATTCACGGCGATCGAGCCATAGTAATATTCCAACTCGGGGCTGGCGATCACGCCTTCTTGCAGCAGTGTGTTGGTAGCCTCATCGATCTTGAACCATCGCTGCGCCGCACGGTCGTCGATCGAGATCGTCTGGGTGCCCCACAGAATGCCGTTTTGGCGGATCAGCTCACCAGCGAAGTTGTCGCTTTCCACGCCTCGTACGCCCTCGGGTTGGGCTGCGGTCAGGTCGGGCAAGTAGGCTTGCATCTGAATTTGGCGCACTTCGCTCAATGTGGGCGAATGGATGGGGCCAACCAGGTCAACCCGGGAGGCTTTTCCGTCGAAGATGGTCCGGGCCACCGACACGAACGGTGCGGGATTGGGACCGTTGTCGTAATCGACGATCGGTTGCAGGTTCGCCTCGAACAGCGAGAGCTCGTTTTCGAACACGGTGGCGTTGGCCGCCGTGGGCGTGGGCGCCAAAAGATCGGCCTTTGGAACGACCACGATGTCGACGCCCGCCGGAAAACCAGTGCTTAGGCTCAGCATGTTGGCCGTTGCGTAAATACCGTCGCGATCGAAACCAAGCCGCGGAAAATCGGCCCACGTCTTATCGTCAGCGTCGGCGTCGAAGGCAAAGCCGGTCCAGCCTGCCGTCGGATCTGCGCTGTTGGAAACAGCAACCAAGATGGCGCTGTTCGCACTGCGGCGCGTCGACATCGACACCGCGTAAAAGCGTTCTGCCGCGGGGTCGTAAACCAACCGCGGATCGAATACGTCCGACGTGAGCGACGATGAAACCCCGGCGTTCGACCAGAAGTTGCGCAGCGTACGCGACTCCACCAATACGCCGTCACTCTTGCGATAAACGTTGTATCGACCGTTGATCAGTTCCACGATGTGCTGGCTGCTGACCGCGCCCATCGTATCAGGCGGAATGGAGAACGATCCGTTCGGTGCCCGGTTGGTGGCTCCGGTGAAGTTGAGCCCGATTTCCAACTGTGCTAACGCAGTCCGGGCCGGCGCCGCGATCGCAATGGTTCCCAACAACAAAACCAGCCAGCAGTTTGTCTGTTGGCCTCCTCGGCTGTGCAAACACGAAGAACGCACCTTGCCCGATGCTTTCACGATGGTCCTCCTCTCCGCGGTGCGGCGTCTCGCCTCTGTGATCCGGACGTGCTCATGGCGTGCTCGCCACGCACGACGCTCCCAGTTTAGCGCTATTTCTACTGCAATTTCAACGAAAATCACCGGACCAATACGCGCTGTGGCAAGCACGAAGGACACCAAGGTGAGCTGGCTGTGCCCGAAGAGCGAAGCTTGCTTGTGACTTCGTGGCATGACAGAATCGAAAACCATCGATCGATACCGGAGTCCGGGGCGGGACCACTTTTGATTCCGTTTTGCTGTGACTGGTCCGAACGTCGGCGGCCGGTCGCCGGAATCAACGAGCATCACGTTCTAGCGTTACGGTTACGGCCGGAGTGCACGTGGCCGCAGCATTGCGCGCCCCGAGGAGGGCTTTACTCATGAAACAAAGACACGGCACCAAGAAACTGTTGGCCCCACTTCTTTCAAACGCTCTGTTGGTTGTCGCAGTTTGGGGAGTGGGCCTGTGGGTTCCCGTAGCGTGGGGACAGGCCGTCGATGGCGATGTGCCGGACGACGCGCCGCCGCCAGCGCTCACATATCATCGTCTGGTTCCTGGGCTATCCACGGCCAACGACGTCCGCAAAACACTGGGCGAACCGCTGCATGAAGCAAAATGGTACGCATGGAAGATGCTCTATCCTGCCGAGGGGCGTCCCGGGCTTTTCGACTCGGTTCATACCCGTGGCAAGAAAGGGCGCTTTGCCAATGTCGAAGCGGCAAGCATCCCGGCGGGCTATGAGACGTTGCAAGATATCTACGGCAAGCTTGGCAAGCCGGAATACGAGTTGCGCATGCCGAGCTTCACAATGCTCGACTACGCCGAACAAGGTGTTCGCTTCGTGCTCGACAAAACCGATCAAACGATCGGCGTAGCCTACTTTCCTCACATGCGACGTCGCGTTCACGCCGGGGCACGGCATTTTCTGGATTTGCGCCATTTGCGAAGCGGCCCCCAGCCACCGCCCGCGCAACCTGCGTCGCTCAACGGGCTGAAAGCTGGCGTGGCCGAAGTGCTGATCACGCCGAAAGCCCAGTGGCTCGATCCCCGTTATCGCGAACGGTTCACGGTTCACGACGACCTGAAGGCGCGTTGCATCGTATTCGAACAGGGCGAAAAAACGTTGGCTCTCGTCGGCGCCGATCTGTTCGGGATGAGCCTTACGGCCATCCAGCCCATGATCGAACGCACAGCGAAGGCTGGTGTTGAGGACTTCGTGTTGGCGATGTCGCACGTTCATTCGGCGCCCGATACGATCGGCGTTTATGGACATTTTCCAGCCGAGTATGTGCAGTACATCCAGGATCAGGTCGTGGCCTGTGTTGCCAAAGCCCAGCAGAATTTGCAGCCGGTCAAGCAGCTACGACCCGCCGCGCGCGATCTGCCAATGGACGGCGCGCGGGTGATCGGCTATTTTCGCAACCCTCGCAACCCAGGCATTCTCGACCCCACGGTGTCCGTGTTGCAGGTAATCGGCGCAGACGATCAGCCTCTGGCCACGTTGGTGCATCTGGCCTGCCACCCAGAAGGAATCGAGGCGGGGCCGGTCGAGTGCTCGGCCGATTTCCCGGGATACTTGTGCGAACAGGTGCGTCGCGATGGCGGTGGACAGCCGATTTTTCTGAACGGCGCATTAGGAGGCATGGTCAGCGGCGATACGAAAGCTCGCACGCACGACGAGGCTAAGAAAATGGGACTGGGACTGGCTGCCGTGGTAAAGCAATTGGCAGCCGAAGCCCAACCGCCGGAAACGTTCCGCTTCGAAACCGCGACCATGCGCGTCGAGATTCCCATGACAAACCGCAAGTTCAAGCCGCTTTATAAGGTAATGGGCCGCCCTTTGGTTCGAGGACGTGTGGTAACCCACATGAAATTGATTCGCATCGGAGAGTGCGAAATGGTAACGCTGCCGGGCGAGTTGTTGCCTGAGG
>WGDQ01000775.1 GCA_015493185.1 Planctomycetaceae bacterium | reverse complement strand
GCTTATGACGCACGTAAGCAATCGAGTCGACAAACACCTCGGGCCGAAACGTTTCTTTGAGCGCAATGGTCACCTGCACGTTCGCCCCGTCGGCCCGGACCGGCACATACTCGATCGTTTCCACGTGGCCGGCCACGCGGCCCAACACGATCACCTCGGTGCCCTTGCGAATGCCGTCCAGGTCCGATTCCTTCAAGTAGCTGTAGATCTGGTACTCGGGCACAAACAGCGCCTGACGCCGCACGGCTACAATAGTCACTACCACCAGCGTGGCGGCCGTCAGCAGAATGAAGGCCCCCACCAGTTGGTTCACGTAACGCAGCTTGAAAGAGTTGTTCATCTAGTGGGCCTCCGCTTCGGGCCGCAGCCGCTCTTGGTCGATCGTCAGTCGCCGCACGCGCTGGCGCCCCAGGCTGTGTTGCCAAACGCTATCGAGCGAAGTCATCCACACCACGGCGGCCCCTTCCGCACGCGCTTCGTCCAGCACGTCGAACAGTGGCGCCGGATCGGGTGCGGCCATGCCGTGCAGCGGGCGCTCGAGCAGCACGAGCCGCGGGCTTCGCAGCAGCGCCCGCACCCACTGCGCGCGTTGCAGTTCGGCATGTGCCACAAAGGCCGGTCGTCCGTCGGGCAGTCGCTCGAGCCCCAGCCGTCGGGCCAACCGTTCGGCCCGCTCGCGGTGCGCGGCCATGGGCGATCGCTCGTGATGTGCCGAGGCCAACAACACGTTTTCCATCACGTCCAAGTTGCTGATCCAGGCCCAATGCTCGAACACGCGGCCAATTCGACCGCGGCGACGGGCCACTTCGCCGGGCGAGGCATCGGTCCACAGTTGGCCTTCGAATCGCACGGTGCCGCGCACCACGGCGCCGTCAATCCCTTCGGCCCCGTCGGCCAACAGCGGACATGGCAACCGCCGGTCCACCCGCACCAGCACCAACTCGCCGGCCATCACGTGCAACCGCACGTCGCGCAGTCCGCCCGATCCCCGACCCTTCGGCGGCGCCAGCGTCACGTCGTCCAATTGCAGCACCGGCGTTGCCGGCCCGGCGTCGTCCGCCGTGTCGCCGGCCGGTGTGTGTTCAGCCACAGGCATGCGCTATCTCGATCTCGATTTTCGAAAAAAACCGCGCGGCCACGTCACGTTGGACCACTTCGGGTGCTCTCAGGCGCTCAGGCCACTCCCGGCCGAATCACCCCCGCCCCGTTCCGTTCGCGGTCGATACGCTGTTGCACCACGTGGCGGCCTGCGCACGGTGTTGGCACATTGCCCTGTTGGCGCACCGCCGCGCATTGCCCACCGGCGCCGACGCACAACGCTGACAGGCTACCTGGACATGCAGCATCGACGTGCAAATTCGGCGTACAACCTTGCTGCGGCACACCGTCGTACCGATTGCGGTTCCTTCTTCGTTTTCTCAAAACACCTCGATGAACAACACGCTGCCGTAAATGGTGAGCGACAAAACGGCCGACACCATGAACACCACCGTTAGCGACGTGACGGCCGCGCGGCTGGCCACCTGGGGCACCTCGGTCACGGCACCGCGCACGCTCAGGCCGCCCACCGAGCAAATCGTGCCGATAAACAGTCCGGTGAGCACCGTTTTGGGCGCGAAGAACAACAGGTCCATGCCGCCAATGCGACCGAAGATGTCGGCGAAAAACGTTGCGGCGTCGTTGTGGATCACCCCGAGCAAAAAGCCCACCACGTAGCCACTCACAAAGCAGGCCACCACCATCACCACGGCCAGGCAAAACACCGAGACGGCCGTGCTCACCACACGGGGCATCACCAGATAAATCATCGGGTCGATTCCCTGCGCATCGAGCACGTGCACCTCGCCCTTGAGCCGCATGTTGGCCAGCTCGGTGCTCATGGCCGTGCCGCTGCGCACAATCACCACGAAGTTGGCCAGCAGCGGCGCCAGTTCGCGAACGATCACGTTCATCAGCAACTCGCCGATCATGTCGCTTTGCCCCAGGCGCCCCAGCCACAGTTCGGCTTGTACCACAAGCAGCACACCCACTGCGCCGGCTACCCGCAATGCGAAAAACAACGCCTCGACGCCGGTGAAAAGCACCTGCCGGGCCAGCACCGACCGCACCGCCGCGGTCCAATGACGCGGTTGCACGGCCAACCACAGCGCGGCCCCCACCACGGCCAGCAGATAGGTGGCTGCATTCCAGCGGCGCAAAAAGCCGGCCCCGCTGCGGCTCAGCAACAGCCGCACGGCCGCGGTGCTCCAGCGGAACGATTTCGCCAGTTCGGCCATATTGCCTGTTGCAGCCCAACGATGCCCGCGATTTCTCCATACGGCTTCCGCCAGCGGCGCACGCGCACCACTCCTTACATTCGTTCGTCCGCAAAAAAGCCGCACAACAACGAGAACCGGCCCAATCGCGACGATCGGCAGCGCTTCCGTTCGGCCTGAAACGGTTGAGCGGCCCAGGCAAGCTGGAAAAGCGACGTCGATTCGGCCAGCCAGCCGCAGCCACGGGCCAGCAACCGAATGCGAATGTTCCCGCCTTCTCAGCCCCACCCGCTCGATTCTCAGCCCAAAGACCCATAAGATAAGAAACCACAGATAAGAAACCACGCATCGTCACGGCCATTGCCAGCGGTCGTGCCATCGGCACGGGCCAAAGGTTCGGCCCTGCGGAAAAACTGCGATCGGCCTTGTCCGGCGGTGTAACGAGCCGAGCGGTGCGGAACGTCGAACACTTCATCCAACCACGATTCACACGGAGAAGCGCATCATGGTACTCACCCCCAGCACAATGTTGCCCTTGGGCACCAAGGCGCCCGATTTCTCGCTGCCCAACATCGACGGGCGGCAGGTTTCGCTTTCCGATTTCGAAGGCGCGCCGGCCCTGCTGGTTGTGTTCATGTGCAATCACTGTCCGTATGTGAAGCACGTGGCCGACGCCTTGGCCCAATTGGCCCGCGAGTATCAACAGCGGGGCGTAGCCGTCGTGGGCATCAATTCCAACGATGCCGAGCAATATCCCGACGATTCGCCGGAGAAAATGGCCGAGGAAGCGGCCGCCCGCGGCTACACGTTTCCGTACCTTTACGACGAAACGCAGGAGGTGGCCAAAGCCTATCGCGCGGCCTGCACGCCCGATTTCTACGTGTTCGACAAAGACCGCAAGCTGGTCTACCGCGGCCAAATGGACGATAGCCGCCCCGACAGCGGCATACCCGTTACCGGTGCCGATCTGCGCGCCGCGCTCGATGCCGTGCTGGAGGGCAAGCCCGTTCCGGCCGAGCAAAAGCCCAGCATCGGCTGCAACATCAAGTGGAAACCCGGCAACGAACCCGACTACTTCAAAAGCTGAGCACCCTCGCCCTCGGGCCTGTCGCCGCCCGTACTTCGGCCCAGCCGGCGTCCCATCCACCACTCTTTGCCGCGCAAAGCGATAGGGCCGCCGCGGAAAAACCGTGAGGAAACAGCACCCGCCCCCGCACAGAAGCTCGCGATTCGGTGATTCGATGACGATCCGAATCGCGCTACGGTTTGTGGGCCATGCTATGCGGGCATCGCATCACGGCGTGTCGATCACCTCGAAACCGATGATGTTGACAAACCGATCACGAGATTCCGGGGTCTTTTCGCCCAGCACTCGGATCGTGATCGAATGTTCGCCTGGCGCCAGTCCGCGATGTTCCCAGACAAACGGTGTCGCGGAGCGGGGTGCGTACTGATCGACAACGGCAACCGGTTTACCGTCGATCAGCACCTCGGCCCGACCGGCATCGTCGAAATAAACGCCGCGCCAGCGAATCGCGGTTCCGCTGAAAGTGTACGTGGCAGTGCTGCCCTCGCGGTTGCTGTACCACCAGTGGTCTGCTGACCGCCAGGGGGGATCGAACCGAATTGTCAGCAGCGACGCCCATCGCGACATGTTGGGATCGAGATACAGATAGTATGGTTGGTCCGCTTCGAAAGAATAAAACGGACGCATCCGCACCGACGCGTCGCTTGCCAGGCGATAATACAGCGGTCGTTGGCGATCAGGCACGAATGCCTCGTCCAACTTGTTGAAATCGATTTTTGGTCCCGGGGGGCCGGCGGGCGATTCCAACGCCATCGCCACGGGCCCTCGCAAAATAGCCGCGGGAAAACGACTGTCGGGATCGAGCGAACTCAACCAGAACCGCATGGGCAACGTTACTTCGAGACGGTCGTCGTGTTGCCAGGTTCGTTGCATCACAAGCCAGTGTCGTCCGTCGGCTTTTGCCTCAACCGGCTGCCCGTTCAGACGCACCTGCATTGGTCCAGCCAACCAGCCGGGCGTGCGCAGACAAAGCCCAAAACTCGCAGGCCGTTCCAACGCAAACGTCAGCGTGGTGCTCGGCTCTTCAGGAAAACGGGTTTGCTGCGTTACGGTAACAATGCGGTCGTCCTGCTCCCACCGCACCGTCGAAGCGGCGAACAAATTGACGTAAAGGTTCTGGTCGTCGTGAAAATAGATCACGTCGTGCAAATCGGCGGCGACAATCGGTTGCGTGCCCGCGCAGCATGTCCACGCATCTTCATGCCATTGCTTGCTGGCGCCGCCGAGATTGTAGTCGGAATAGTAGAAAACG
>WGDQ01000774.1 GCA_015493185.1 Planctomycetaceae bacterium | reverse complement strand
TTACTGGCGTATCGCCCGCCTTGTTCGTTGCGCGTTGATCGCCGCCGCCCAATGGTTCGCATGCTCTCTCGCTTTTTTCGCTTCGTGGTTGCTTCATTATTCTGCCACTTTGAGATTCCATTAGATTCCTAAGTTCCGTCATTCCATGACTGCGCCATTCCATTTCGACCGCGGCATTGTTGCACTCTGTGTTTTGCTCGATGTGTCTGGCCGGCGGGGTTGGTATGGCGCGCCCGTGACGGGAGAAATTTTGCCGTGAAAAAACCGATGGCCCAACCCGGGTGGTGCGTGGTTGTTCTGACGGTGGTGCTCGCCAGCGTGTCGTCGGAGGTGCGGCGAGCAGGTGCTGCGGAAACGGAAGCGAAAGCGACGACACGGCAACAGAAGGAGGGTTTGGAGCTATTCGAGACGCGGATTCGTCCGCTGCTGGCACGGCACTGCTACGGGTGTCATTCGGCTCGGGCGACGGAAGTTCGCGGCAGCTTGCGACTCGATAGCCGCGAGGGATGGCAAGCCGGTGGCGACTCGGGACCGGTCATCGTACCGGGTGAGCCGGATGAAAGCCTGCTGATCGAGGCCGTGCGATACGAAACCGAAGGCTTCGAGATGCCGCCCAGCGGCAAGCTCTCATCGCGCGAGATCGCCGATCTGGAACGTTGGGTGGCGTTGGGCGCACCCGACCCGCGCGACAAGCCCGATGCGGCGACCGACGGGCCGGCCGATCTGGAAACGGCCCGCGAGCGATGGCCTTTCGTGCGATTGCAACCGATTGATCCGCCCCAAGTGCGGCAGGCCGACTGGTGCCGAACGCCGATTGATCGTTTCATTTTGGCGCGGCTCGAGCAGGCCGGCATTGCACCGGCGCCGGAGGCCGACCGGCGGCGGCTGTTGAGACGGGCGTATCTCGACTTGATCGGCTTGCCCCCCACGCCGGAGCAAACGGCCGCTTTTCTGGCGGACGAGGCCCCCGACGCCTACGAACGGCTGGTCGATCGTTTGTTGCAAAGCCCGCACTACGGCGAGCGCTGGGCTCGCTACTGGCTCGACATTGTGCGGTTTGCCGAAAGCCACGGCTTCGAGCACGACACCGATCGGCCGTATGCCTACCACTATCGCGACTTCGTCATTCGGGCATGGAACGACGATTTGCCGTACGACACGTTCGTTCGCTGGCAGTTGGCGGGCGACGAATACGAACCGGAAAACAACCTGGCGCTTACGGCCACCGGCTACCTGGCGGCCGGGGTTCACAGCACACAAATCACCAAAAACCAGGCCGAGAAAGAACGCTACGACGAACTGGACGACATACTGGCCACGACCGGCACGGCCATGTTGGGCCTGACGCTCGGCTGTGCGCGGTGCCACGACCACAAGTTCGACCCGGTGACAACGCACGAATACTACCGCATGCTGTCAACCTTCACGACCACCGTGCGACATCAGGCGAAGCTGCCGGTCGATCGCGAAAAGTATCGCCGTGAAAAGCAGCGGTTCGAGGCAGCCCGCGCGCCGCTGGTGGCTGCGGTCGAGGCTTTCGAACGCGAGCAGCTTGCCGGGCGTTTCGATGCGTGGGAAAAGCAACTCGGCGATCCGCGGTCGGTGTTTACTTGGACCGTGCCCGAGGTGGTGGAAACCAAGTCGGAGGGTGGGGCCGCCTTCGAGCCGCTTGGCGACGGCTCGCTGCTGGTGACCGGCAATCGCGCGGAACACGACATCTATACGGTGGTGGTGGAAACGCACTTGCCGGTGCTGCGGGCCCTGCGGATCGAGGCCCTGGCGCACCCCTCGCTGGTGCACGGCGGGCCGGGCCGGGCCGACAACGGCAACTTCGCGCTGACGGACTTGAGCGTTTCGCTCCAGCCGTTGGGTCAGCGCGTGGACGCTGCGAAGCTCGTGCTGACCGAAGCGCGGGCCACGTTCGAGCAGAAAGGGTTGCCCGTGGCCGCGGTGATCGACGACAACCCCACGAGCGGCTGGGCGGTCGACCCGGAGTTCGGCAAATCGCACGCGGCGTCGTTCACGCTGAAGGAGCCGGTGGAAATCGGTCCACAGGGAGCGCGGCTGACGTTGGTGCTGAAGTTCAACAACAACGTGGGACACTCGATCGGTCGGTTGCGCATCGGTCTGGCCTCGGCCGAGGCCGAACCGCTGACGGCCACGCCGATTCCGGAATCGGTGTTGCGTTTGCTGGACATAGCCCGCGATGCGCGAAGCGACGAGCAGCGGCGTGCACTGCTCGACTGGTATCGCACGATCGACCCCGAATGGCAAACGTTGCACGCGGCCCTCGAGCGGCACGAGGCGGAGCGGCCGCAGCCCGAGACCTTCACGGCGCTGATTTCCAGCGAAGGTGTGCCGGCCGTGCGTCTGCACACGCAGGGCCCCGACTTTTACGAGGAAACGTATTTTCTCGAACGGGGCGATTTGAGTCGCAAGCAGGGCGTGGCCACGCAAGGGTTTCTTCGTGTTTTGATGGCGCCCGGCGCCAAAGCGACCGATTGGTGGGTCGATCCGCCGGCAGGGTGGCACACCTCGTACCGCCGGCGGGCATTGGCCGAATGGATTACCGACGTGGACCGCGGAGCCGGCCATTTGCTGGCACGCGTGATTGTGAATCGCCTGTGGCAGCACCATTTCGGCCGGGGCATTGTGGCCACGCCCAACGATTTTGGCAGCCAGGGCGAGCCGCCCACGCATCCGGAGTTGCTCGACTGGTTGGCCGGACGACTGATTGCCGAAGGCTGGCGACTGAAGCCGATTCATCGTTTGATCATGCACAGTGCCGTCTACCGTCAGGTGTCGACACGGGCCGATGCGGAACAGGTGGCCGAGCGCGACGCCGACAATCGGCTTTGGTCGCGCTACGAGGTGCGGCGTCTCGAGGCCGAGGCGATTCGCGACTCGATGCTGGCCATTGGCGGGTTGCTCGATCGTCGGATGTTCGGCCCCGGCACGCTCGATCGTTCGAGCCGCCGCCGAAGCATTTATTTCACGATCAAACGTAGCCAGTTGATTCCGATGATGACGCTCTTCGATGCGCCCGATGCGCTGGCCAGCATCGGCCGGCGTCCGGCCACGGTGGTGGCCCCGCAGGCGCTGCTGATGATGAACGCACCTCAGGTGCGGGCTTGCGCCGAAGGGTTCGCCAAACGCCTGGAGCGCGGCGGACACACTCAGGATGAAGAGTTCGTTTCGGCCGCCTTCGTCACGGCGCTGGCGCGTGCGCCCACCAACGAAGAGCTGCAAGCCTCGCTGCGCTTCCTGAAAGAGCAAACAAACGAGTATCAAAAAGCGGGAAGCGACGAGGCGGTGCGACTGGCCCGGGCCGATTTTTGCCAAACACTGTTGTCGCTGAACGAGGTGATTTATTTCGATTGATCCGGCCCGACACGTCCGGCTGGCAACAAGCCGAGCAAGGAGCAAACTCTGAGGCGGCGTCTGTGACGTGTGCCTGATCGGGTCAACGCCGCCGGGTGGCGAAGCCGTGGCGTGGCGCCAGATTTTGCCTGTGCTTCCCGTTCGCCTTCGCTTTGTTTCTGTTCCTTGGGCGTTTCTTTTCTTCGGAGCATCGACCCGCCATGCGATCGTTACCGCACTATTTCGCTCAGCCGTCGGCCGCCTTTGCCAACCGTCGCGAATTCTTGCGGCGAGCCGGAGGCGGGCTGGGGCTGTTGGCCCTTGGCACGCTGCTTGAAGGGCAGGCCGGTGAGGCTCAAGGGGCCGATGCCCGACTAAACCCCCTGGCGCCCCGAAAGCCGCACTTTCCGGCGCGAGCCAAGTCGGTGATTTGGCTGTTCATGAACGGCGGGCCGAGCCACGTCGACCTTTGGGAGTACAAGCCCGAACTGGAGCGGCGCGACGGACAGGAACTCGAAGGCTTCGACAAGAACACCGGTTTTTTCACCGATCAGGTGGGGCCCGTGATGCGGTCGCCGTTCAAGTTCGCGCAGCACGGGCAGTCGGGCAGTTGGGTGTCGGAAGTGTTTCCCAATCTGGCCCGGCACGTTGACGACATGGCCTTCATCCATTCGTGCTATACGGAAACCAACAACCACTCGCCTGCTTTGTTCCAGATCAACACGGGCATGAACCGCATGGGGTTTCCGTGCGTTGGCGCGTGGGTGACATACGGCTTGGGCACGGTGAACCAGAACCTGCCGGCCTTTGTCGTGATGAACGACACACTGGGACGCGGCCTTTGCAAAGGCGGTGCGCAGAACTGGGGCGCGGGGTTTTTGCCCGGGGTGTTTCAAGGCACGGCGCTGAACGGACAAGGCCCTCCGATCGACAATCTTGTGCCACCGGCCCACATGACGGGCCGGGCCCAACGGCGCCAGCTTGATTTGCTGTCGAAGCTCAACACGCATTTGCAAGAGGTGCATCCAGAAGAATCGTCGTTGGCGGCGCGCATCGAGAGCTTCGAACTGGCATACCGCATGCAGATGGAAGCGCCCGAGGCTTTGGACATCGACCGCGAAACGGCGGCCACGCACGAGCTGTATGGAGTGAACGACAAGCGGTGCGCTCACTTCGCCCGCCAGTGCCTTGTGGCGCGGCGGCTTGTAGAACGCGGCGTGCGCTTCGTGCAGATTTACAGTGGCGGAACCGAAAACGAGAAGAGCTGGGACGGTCACCGCAACATCGAAAAAAATCACCGTGGCTTCGCGGCCGAAACCGACGTGCCTATTTCGGGGTTGCTAAGTGATCTCAAGCAGCGTGGCCTGCTCGATGAAACGTTGATTATCTGGTGCGGCGAGTTCGGCCGACTGCCCATCGTGCAGAAAGGGGGCACCGGACGCGACCACAACCCGCACGCATTCACCACCTGGATGGCCGGCGGTGGCGTGCGCGGCGGAACGCACTACGGCAAAACCGATGAACTAGGGCACAAGGCCGTTGAAAACCGCGTGGCCGTACACGACCTGCACGCCACGATTCTTCATCTGTTGGGGTTGGACCACGAGCGGCTCACGTTCAAACACAATGGCCGCGAGTACCGACTGACCGACGTGGCCGGCAATGTGGTGCACGGTATTCTCGCCTAGCAGCGTTCGTTGAAGAGCCTCGTTGACGCGCGCAAAACCGGCAGCGGCCGACGCACGCTAAAGGCAACAAAATCGCTGGACGAGCGAGCTTTTGGTTCGTGCTGTCAGCGGTTCTGCGGCAATTCTCTTTTCGCCCGCATTTTGTTGCCGCTGGCGTTGGCAGACGGCTATCATATGAGAACGCTTTTTTCGATCGGGTTTCGTTTCCCGTGCAGTCTGTTGGCGTGTCGCCTGAACGGACCGCCGGCGAGCGGGGGGCGGGGCGGCACAACGCGGGGGCCGACGTTGATTGACGTTGGTTGACGCGCTGCGGTCAGTGCTCGGTCGGTGTCGCGCAGGGCGACGGCCCCCGGGGCGCACGACGACCAGATACCGCCGCATGCGAGGACGGCGGGTTCCCTTGTTTTTTGATGTAAAGGGTCGGGGCCCGAAACACGTGGGTGTTCGCGGGTCGTTTTACTCAGCCGGGAGGAGTGGTGTTGATGCGATCTCAACAGCGACGCTGTGGAGCGGTGGTTGTGGCGGTGGCCGCGGTAGCCGGTTTGTGGAACGCG
>WGDQ01000773.1 GCA_015493185.1 Planctomycetaceae bacterium | reverse complement strand
ACGAAGTGTTGCGCCAATTGGTCGAGCAAGGCGTATTCATCCGCAAACAGGTCTCGGTTCCGTTGCCTCCTCCGACAATGCCCGACGGTCTGGACGCCAAAGCCCAACAAGCGTTGATTTCTCGCATCGCGGCTCCGCGACGCACCGCCAGCCAATTGACGCGTCGTAGCGTGGTCGCACCCTTTGTGCTGAAAGTTCGCAAGGCCGATGGTGCTGGGATGCCGCCCGAATCGAAGGTGCGACACATTGATCTTTGGTTTATCGCCTACGGCCGCATCGACGATTTGGCAGACCGCGGCTTTCTGCAACAACTGGCCGGTGCCACGGCCAACCCACCGGACGACGATTTGCCAACCCGATGGCACGTGCTCGAGATGGATGAACTTGCATCGCGAAACATCTCGCCTGCCCAAAGTGCGAGCAACGACAAAGAGCTGTATTTCCACAGCACGTTTCCGCTGCTAGACCGGGTGCTGATCCACGCTACGCGTCGCGGCATCGTGACGCGCACCGATGAATCCATTCTGCTGGCCGCGCGACTGGACCCACGATTTGTCGGCGATACCGACTTCCCCAATTCCTGGCAGTCCATCACGCTAGACGACCTGGGAAAGCCTCGGCTGGGCACACCGGTGCCGTACGTTCAAGGCGGCTTCTACGTCAAGGCGACGCGCCTTCGCGAACCCGAAGGCGCCTTGTTCATCGAATACCATCAGGTTTACGAAGAACCTCGCAAGTGGTTCCGCGGCGCCAACCTGTTGCGATCGAAGCTGCCGCTGATCGTACAAGACACCGTACGGAAGTTTCGCCGGCGTCTGGAACGATCGCAAAAGAAGCCCGGTCCCTAGGCTGTCCAGCAATGCGTGAAACAACGCCAGTCCATCGCCGGTCATGTTTTTTCAGCTCCCAAGTCGATTTCAACGCCCTCAATGATGCGCGTCGGTCTGCACAAATACCGAAAACGCGTCTCGCAAATAAATCTCGAACAAAACGGCTTAAAATCGGCCCGACCACTTCCTTCGCGTTTTACGACGAGGAACCTGCAAACCGACACGCGGCGGTTCGAAAAAAACCGGCAACCACCCACCCAATGGTGTTCCCTGCGTAGCACATCAACTACGCGGAGCAGGCCAGAATACACCGTAATATGTCGGCCGTCTTCCACTGCGTTATACTGGTCGCCGGCAGTTTCTTTCCTTGGATCGCGTAGAAAAACGTCTTCTTCGTTTTTAGATTTGTCTCCTGCTTCAGTTGGTCTCCCGTCGGTGCTTAACCGGCCGCACCGTCGGTTGTCACAAACCTCTTTGTTTTCAGCTTTCTCGCAAAGGTCCGATCATGACTGCGAGACACTGTGCCGCAACGGGGCATCGGGCGACTTACCGCAGCCAGCTTGCCTCGGCAGCGTGTTGCACCGTTTGTTTGATGTTCATCTTGTTCATCACCACACCGTTGCATGCTGAAAAGGAAGCCCCACCGGTCGACCCCTCTGCCGGAAAAACCGTCCCGGCGGATCACGAGCACGCCGAACAAACCTCGGCTGACGGCCCGAACTCATCGGCCACGCAAACAGCGGCCGAAGCACGCAAGCATCAAACGAAGAACACACCTAGCAGCGGCACGGCGGCAGGCGACGACCAGGCGAGTGCGGCGACTTCCCCCGACGCAAACCGACAATTGAGCGAAGGCGATCGCCGGTTTTTCGAGGAAAAGATCCGACCGATCTTGGTTCGACGGTGCTATGAATGCCACGGGCCAGATGCCGAAGACGTCGGCGGCCAGTTGCGGCTCGATCATCGGCGCGGACTACTCGACGGCGGTTATCGCGGCCCGGCCATCGTTCCGGGGCATCCAGAAAAAAGCCTGCTGATCGAGGCGATCGAATACGGCGACTCCGAGTTGCAGATGCCGCCCGACAGCAAATTGCCGGCGGCCGAGATTGCCCTGCTACGCGAATGGATCGCCCGAGGCGCGCCCGACCCTCGTGAACTTCGCGCGAAGCAAGCCTCACAACGTTCGGCCATGAACGTGGCACAGCGTGCCGCCGAGCATTGGGCATGGCATCCTCCCCAACGTTCGCGCCTACCAGCCGTCGACAATAAAGCGTGGCCCTTGGACCGGCTTGATTTCTTCATTCTTGCCCGACTCGAAGCGGCCGGTATTGAGCCCGCGCCCGATGCCGAACGGCATGTGTGGCTGCGAAGAGTAACCTACGACTTACGCGGTTTGCCACCTACGCCCGACGAGGTGGCCGACTTTCTCGCCGACTCCAGTGCCGAGGCCTATGAGCGCGTGGTCGACCGCTTGCTCGCCGAACCTGCCTTCGGCGAATGCTGGGCACAACACTGGCTCGATCTGGTCCGCTTCGCCGAGACCAAAGGTCATGAACAGGACTTCGATATCCCTTATGCGTGGCGGTATCGCGACTACGTAATTCGCGCGTTCAACCAAAACGTTCCCTACGACGTTTTCGTGGTCGAGCATGTGGCGGGCGATCTGGTCGATCCACCCCGCATCGACGCCGCAACGCGAACCAATCAGTCGATTCAGGGCACCGGTTTCTGGCACCTGGGCGAAGCCACACATAGCCCGGTCGATATCCGTGGGGAGGAGGCCGACCGCATCGCCAACCAGCTCGACGTCTTTGGCAAGGCATTCCTTGGTTTGGCCCTGGGCTGTACGCGCTGCCACGACCACAAGTTCGATGCCTTGACCACCGCGGACTATTACGCGCTATGTGGTTTTCTGCAAAGCAGTAGCTATCAGCTCGCCGATGTTTCGGACGTGGTGGCACAGCGTGAATGCTTCCAATCGCTTCAGCGCCTGCGGTCCGAGTCGGTCGGCGAGCTGTCGGCCGCCTACGCTCGAAGCCGAATTCCCCGCCTTCCCGCTTTCGGCAAAGCACTGCTGCAAGCCGCCGATTCGCTTTCTCTCGCCGAGTTGGGGCAACAGGCCATCGATGCCCAACGTGCCGCCCCGTCGAGCCGGACGGCGCCCTCTGACGCGAACCGTTCCGAATCGCAGCCACCGGCGACACATGAACCGATGAGTTCTTCCGCCTCGCAAAAGAATGCGAACGCTGCCGACATTTCACCCACGAAGCGCCTGAGTCAGGAATTGATCGAGGCAAGCCATCACCCGGAGCATCCGCTGCACGCCGTAGCAGTTGCCATGCGGTTTGAAAAAGCCGCAGCCGCAGAATCGGCCGAACCGTTGGCAAATCGTACTGAAGCGAGTGCGCCCGAGGTGCCTTCCCGCAATTCTTCACCGGTTGCGGGTGCGGTGGCCCTTGTTCTCGAACGTTGGGCCCAGCTAGAACTGTCTGCCCAACAACGCCAAGAACAACAGATGATCGTGGTGACACAAAAGCAAGGGGAAGGCAGCGTCACCACGACCCGCCGACCGTTCGATCCCACTCGCGATACGATCGCTGATTTTGCACAATTCGACCCGAGAGAGTGGTTTACCAGCGGGTATCGGATGGGGAGCGGGCCATTGCAGGCCGGCACGGTCTTGTTGGGTTCTGCGGCCGATCGAGTGCTGGAACGCGTGCTACCACGATCCGCCGCCACCGGCGATGCACTATCGCGACGATTCACCGGCTTTTTGCGCACGCGCACCTTTGAAGTCGTTGGCGACACGCTCTGGTATCGCTACCGCGGGAAGGCCGACGTTTTTCTGGCTGTCGATTCGCACCGAACGGTTCATGGCCCTCTGCACGGCATTGTGAAACAAAAGCTCGAATCGCTGGATCGCGTCACCTGGTTCGGCCATCGCGTGGCCGACTATTTGGGCCATCGCGTACACGTTGAGTTTACTCCCACCGGCCCATTCGAGCTGTACGAAGTTCGTTTCGGCAGCGACGCACCGCCGGCCGAATTTCATGTCAATCGTCTTTTGCGCAATGCCTTGGCCAACCGGTCGCCACAAACGGTGCAGGATGTCGTGGATGCGACCGTCGGTGCCATGCAACAGGCAATTCAATGGATGGCCACCGGCCTGGAAGGGCGGCCGATGGTCCGCGATGCTGCGGAGCTGATCAACTGGGTTCTATCGCACGACTCGCTGATCATGGAGCTTCCGGCCAATGATCTGCCGGATGAAGCGCTGCAAGCGGCTGAGCATTTCAAGACGCTAGCCAAACGCTATACAACCCGCCGCGCGGAGATCGAAGCAGCGATTCCCGAGCCGATTTTTGCCTTGGCCCTGTTGGATGGCAGCGGCGAAAACGAGCGAATTCATCTCCGCGGAAATCACCGTCGCCTGGCAGAGCAACCCACGCCTCGTCGTTTTTTCGAGGTGCTGGACGGACCTGAACCCATGCCGATCGACCATGGCAGCGGGCGGCTCGAGCTGGCTCGGCGGCTCGTGGCCAAAGACAATCCGCTCACCGCTCGCGTGTTCGTCAATCGGGTGCTGCACTACCTTCTAGGGCGCGGCATCGTGGCCACGGTCGACGATTTCGGCGCAATGGGCTCTAAGCCCACGCATCCCAAGTTGCTTGACGATCTGGCAGTCGATTTTGTGCAGAGCGGCTGGAATATCAAACAACTTGTTCGGCGAGTGGTCTTATCTCGCACCTACCGCATGGCTAGCCACTGCACTGACGAAGCCGAACGCGCCGACGCCGCCAATCAGCTCTTTCACCGCGCGGCGATCCGCCGGCTGACCGCGGAACAAATTCGCGACGCGATTCTCGCTGTGTCAGCACGCCTCGACCGGCGGCTTTACGGTCCGAGCGTCCGCATCCACATCACCGAATTCATGCGGCACAATCGCAGTCCGAAGTGGAGCGGCCCACGCGATGGCAACGGTCGACGTAGCATCTACATCGAGGTGCGTCGCAACCACTTGTCGCACTTTCTAGCTGCTTTCGATCGCCCGCTGCCGGCCACAACCGTAGGGCGACGCAACGTCAGCAATTCAGCAGCCCAACCGCTGATTCTGCTGAACGACCCGTTCGTGTACGATCATGCCCGCCATTGGGCCGAACGACTCATTGCCACACAAGCTGACGAGTCGGCCATGCTCCACGCGGCTTACATGATGGCCTTTTCTCGTCCTCCGACACCCGCAGAAAAAGAATGCGTGGCGGCTTACCGTTCAGCCACCGAGCACTCCGGCGAAACCGCGCAACAACGGCTCGATCGATGGACGGAAATCTGCCACGCGCTGCTGAACGTCAAGGAGTTTATCTTCCTGAAGTAGCCAGACATTCCCGTTGCCCGAGATGGAGCCTTGTTTGGTTTGTGCGTGACGGCTTCGCTTCCGAGCAAAGCAGCGGCTCTGCTGCGCATGCGCCGGTATCCCACATCGCAGTTCGCTTTCTCGGCAGTCATGCCCGCGGCAAGTCCTGCACACATACCGTGCTCATCCACGACAATGGGCGCCGCCGCTCGACGGTCACGGCCACAAACACGAAAACCACATGAGCAAACCGTACCGACCTCTATTCTCCGCCGAGTGTGAATTTCCCCGCCGCACGCTGCTGCGCAGCGCCGCGGCTGGCATGGCCGGCTATCTCTTATCAAAACGACCGATTCTTTCGATGGCTGAACCGAATAAGAACAAGCAGAAGAAACCCTTCCGCATCGTCGACCCACACGTTCACGTCTGGAAAAACGATGCCCGCTATCCTTGGCCCGAAGACCTGAAAAATCCGCCCGCTGAAGACGCGCTCCCCTCCACACTGCTGCGACAAATGGCCCAGCATGGGGTGGATCATACGGTCATCGTGCACGTGATCTATTACCGCTGGGATTGCCGCTATGCTGGCGATGTCGTCCGTCAGCATCCTGACAAGTTCATGGGAGTTTGTCGCGTCGACCCGCAATCGCCAACCGCTGCCGACGAGCTAACGCGTTGGGTGCGAGAGTACGGTTTCCATGGCGTGCGGCTCAGTCCTTACAG
>WGDQ01000772.1 GCA_015493185.1 Planctomycetaceae bacterium | reverse complement strand
ACGGTGGCAAGCAACGGCACAGCGGGGCCGGACGCGGCCATTTGGGCCACGGGCAGCAAGTGGCCACGGCCGAGTTGATGCGATTGTTTCGGGCCGACGACCCGACCACGGCGGCGTGGGCTCGCCAGGAACTAACGGCCCGCGGATTTACGGCGCAGCATCTAACGCTTCTGGAACATCTGACCTCGCCTGACAGGCAGACGCGCATCGAGTGGGCACGCCGGCTGCCGACGATACCCGGCATTGATGCCAAGCGTTGGCTGCTTTGGCTGAGCGAAGACGCCGATGCCCGAGTGCGTCACACAGCGATTGGGCTGTTGGCAACGACCGACGATCCGCAGATGTTGCGCCGATTGGCCAACATGGCGCTTCGCGATAACGACCCGCTCGTGCGGCGGCAAGGGCAGCAGATTCAGCAACGGCTCGATGGGCAAACCGTCACGGCCAGCGCAGTCGAGTCGCGCCGCTAAAGCAGTGCTGGCTTCCTGGCGACAGAAAAGCGGCCGGCCCCCTCACGGTTCGCGGCGGGGCACAGTGCGCGAATGCGTTTGCGACGCACGTCTGCCGTGGTTGCTGGCGCGGCGGGGCATGATTGCGTGGGCGTGCGACGAACAAAAACGATGAGAAGCGGCGCCCTCACAGCGGGGGCAGGAAGCAGATCGCGCCTGCCCGGAAGAACACGCTGTCGTGCTGGTTTCGCGACCACCCTCGGGGCTTCAGCGGCGCGTTGTCGAATCGATCAGGGTAATGCGTTTGGCGGTCAGATGTTGGGCCGGCAGCTCGGAGCGGGGCGAGCGGTTGCCGGTCACGCCCACCCAGCGGCCGAGATAGTATTGAAGGTTCACGCCCGGGGCCGGTGTCACGTAGTAGCGAACGTGACCGTTTTCGTCGAGCAGGGCGTATTGCGGCGCCCCGTATTCCTGCGATGCCACGCGTGCAAGCCGGCCCATGCCGTCGTAGCGGGGTGCGGGCTGCAAGCGACGCACACCGGCCCGCTGCAAACGGCTGACACCGGCCAATTGCCGGTCGACCGCGTCGGTTTGCGCCGCCAAGCGGGCCACCGACCGGTAGCGCTGCGCGATTTGTTCGAACCGCTCGATGCGGCCGAGCAGCAGCCGCACTTTGCCGCGCTCGACGGCCGTTTCGGCCTCGTTGAGCAGGCTACGCGTGCGGGCCTTCAGCGACTCGAACGACCAGGTGGTGGGCTCTTCGGAAACCATGGTCGATAGTTCGAGGTTGAGCGCGTCGAGTCGCGCGTCGAAGTCGTCTTCGATCGTGCCGGCCGATTCACCGGCGCCGCGACGTGTCGGTCGTGCCGCGGCGGTCGGGTTTCCTGCGCGGCGCGCCGGCGCCGTGGTGCGGGGCGATTCCCGGCGGCTGCGGTGTGCCAGAGAGCCGGCTGTCGCGGCTGTCGATCGAGGCGATGCCGCGTCGCGGCCGGAGCTTTCTTCTTCGACGGAGTTGTCGGATAGCAGCGCCGTGGCCGATGCCCGCTGAACGGAAGATCCGTCGCCGGTTGCCGCAATGGGCCGCCCGCCATCGGCGACGTCGACATTCATCGCGGCGCGGGTTGCCGCATCCGCGGTCGGTGCGTCGTCCGCGCGGCGGTCGTCGGCAAAGCGGCCGTTGGGCTCGCGTGTCGACGGGAGATCGGCGGTGGTGGTTTCTTCTTGCGCGTCTTCGGCAGCGGGTTCGTTTTCTCGTTCGATGCGGCTGATGATCAGGTTCTGCCGCGACTCGGGCCGCGCATGCGCATAGGTGGGTGGTTCGGGGTCGATGTATTTTCCATACACCCAACGAAACTCGCCGGCCGGTGGCGCGATGCGGTACCAAATCTGAGCCGAGGGGCCTTGGCCAAACTGTTTCTGCCCGAGAAGTTCGACTTCTTCGCCCTCGTAAAGCCGTACCTGAATCACGTCGCGAATGTCGCTGAATTGGCTGCCGACGCGGGCTACCACGCGATCGCCGGTGATGATGCCAATGCCGTCGTCGCCCGGCTCGACGTACTTGCCCGATACCCAACTGAAGCACCCCTCGGGCGGCCGGATGGCGTACCAACCACCGGGATCGTGGCGATACACCTCCACCGTGGCACCACGAGGCAGCTTCATCGTGGGATAGTAGTTTTTGCCCGGTCCGCTGCGGACGTAAACATCGTCGGTTGTGACGTAGGCGGTGTAGGGAAAACCATCGTCGGCCCGGGCCACGGCAAGCGACCCGAACCACAGCACCGCGACCACTAGAGCAAGCCGACCACACACGACGCGCCGTTGCATCGTGGCACCTCCGCGTTCGAACAGGGGTTGTTCACAGCACACGATCGCTGGCTGCCTGCGCCGGTGGCCAATCGCCTCTGGCATCGGGAGAGGGCGAAATCGTCGGCCCCCGTTCTTTCCGACCGTGGGGGCATCGGGTTGCGCAACAGGGCGCGCAACCAACACGTCGGGTATGGCGCAGCAGAAGCGAACGTGGTCTGTGGAGACGGTAGAAGAGCGGGCCTTTTATCGCAAACGGCAGGCCGGCTCAAGGCCAATTGCCGCCGCGTGGCGCAAGCGGTAGAATCGCCGTTTCGCCTTTCTTTGCCGCATCGCACGGCGTTTACCGAACTTCTGCATCAAGTTGCTCTTACGCAAAGCGCCAAGTCGCCATGCCCCGCTACAACCCGGCCACCATCGAGCCGAAATGGCAACGCTTTTGGGACGAACAGCAAACGTTTCGAACCCCACGATTGCCGCGCAGCCGGAAGCTCTACGTGTTGGACATGTTTCCCTATCCAAGCGGCGAAGGGCTGCACGTCGGGCATCCGGAAGGTTATACGGCCACCGACATCGTGGCCCGCTACCGGCGGATGCGGGGCGACACGGTGCTGCACCCGATGGGCTGGGATGCCTTTGGACTGCCGGCCGAGCAGCACGCCAAGCGTACGGGCACGCCGCCGCGGATAACGACCGAGAAAAACATTGCCAACTTCCGACGGCAGCTCAAAATGCTGGGCTTCAGCTACGACTGGAGCCGCGAGTTGGCCACGACCGACGTCGAGTATTTCCGCTGGACGCAGTGGATTTTTCTGGAGATCTACGACACCTGGTTCGACGAGAAAGAGGGCCGCGGCCGACCGATCGATTCGCTGCCCATTCCCCCGGAAATCGAGGCCCAAGGCCGCGACGCGGTGCGCCGTTATCAAGACGAACACCGCTTGGCCTATCAGGTCGAGGCACCGGTAAACTGGTGCCCGGCGCTGGGCACGGTGTTGGCCAATGAAGAAGTGGTCGGCGGCGTGAGCGAGCGGGGCGGGCATCCGGTGGTGCGCATTCCGTTGCGGCAGTGGATGCTGCGCATTACGGCCTACGCCGACCGATTGCTGGAAGACCTGGAAGAGCTGGACTGGCCCGAGAGCGTCAAACAGCTTCAGCGCAACTGGATCGGTCGTAGCACGGGCGCCGAGGTCGACTTCTACATCGGTCCGCCCGAGGCGCCTCGCAGCGAGGGACGACCCACACAAGAAGCATTTCAGGCCTGGAAAGAATCGCGTCGACAGCAGGGCTGGCCACGTAAGCCGGACGACGATGTACTGCGCATCTACACCACGCGGCCCGACACGCTGTTTGGGGCCACCTATATGGTGATCGCGCCCGAACATCCGTTCGTCGAGCGTCTGACCTCAGCCGAACAGGCCGAGGCGGTTCGTGCCTACCGCGAACAGGCTGCGCGGAAAAGCGATCTGGACCGCACCGACCTGGCGAAAGAAAAAACGGGCGTGTTCACCGGGTCGTACGCCATCAACCCGGTGAACGGCGAGGCGATTCCGATTTGGGTGGCCGATTACGTGCTGATCAGCTATGGCACCGGAGCCATCATGGCCGTGCCGGCCCACGACACGCGCGACTTCGAGTTCGCGCAGCAGTTCGGGCTGCCGATTCGCGCCGTGGTCGATCCGGGTGATGCGGCCGACGTGTCGCGAGAGGCCGTGTTGGCCGGAGAACAGCCTTTTGTGGGCGAGGGAACCGCCGTGCACTCGAACGGCTACGACGGCCTTCCGACCGCCGAATTCAAGAAGCGCATCACCGCCGATCTGGCGGCCCAAGGGCTGGGACGCGAGGCGGTGAACTACAAACTGCGCGATTGGCTTTTCAGCCGACAGCACTTCTGGGGCGAGCCGTTTCCGTTGCTGCACGAACTGGATGCCGAAGGCCGACCCACCGGCTTTGTGCGGCCCGTCGATCCGGACGC
>WGDQ01000771.1 GCA_015493185.1 Planctomycetaceae bacterium | reverse complement strand
TGTGTATAAGAGACAGATTTTCAGGTTTTCGGGCTTTAGTGCCGTTGATTGGCAGCGACTCGCAACCCGCATCGCAACCTACACTTGCTTGTGATGTGCTCGCTTGTGGTGTGCCTGTTGAGCATCGACCACAAGATGGCGTGTCGCAAAGCGTCTCTTGGCGCACGATTCTCCGGCGGTGGGGGGTTCACGACAGCCGGCGCACAAATCGACGGGGGCGAATCAGCGGGTTGTATCGAATGCTCGACACCTTGCGATGTGGAGCCGGGGGCCAATGAGCCTGCCTTGATCGTCATATTGCAACGAACCATGAAAACTACTGCATCCCGCACGACCATTTCCGATGTGCACCGCGTCGACGGTGCGATTTGGTCCTGGTCGTTGCTGGGTGGTGTCTTGCTATGCGCGGCGATGGCCGGTCCGTTCTTTGCAGGACGCGTTTATACGTTCGACGACCTTGGGGCATTCCATCTGCCCCTGCGATGGTTTTACGCAGCTTGCCTGAAACGCGGCGAGTCGTTTGACTGGCTGCCTCACTTGTTCGGTGGCTTCTATCTGAGCGGTGAGGGCCAGGTGGGAACCTATCATCCGTTGCACTGGGCGCTTTACAGTTGGGCCGATTTCCGCTTGGCGTTCTGCCTGGAACTGCTGCTGGCGTATCCGTTCATGTGGGCCGGACTGTACGTATTTTTCCGGCGTTGGCTCGAACGACGGGGCGCCGCGCTGTGGGGTGCAATGGCCTTCAGTTTTGGCAGCTTCAGCATGCTGCATTTCATACACATGAACGCGGTGGGGGTTGTGGCCCACATCGGGTGGCTGCTTTGGGCTATCGACGTTCTTCTTAGCCCGGGCAGTGGCGCGTCCGCCCGACGACGGCATTGTGCAGCCGGCATCGCGATTGTGGCCCTTACGGCATCGCAAGTCTTGCTCGGCTATCCGCAGTACGTGTGGTACTCGTTGCTGGCCGAGGCCACCTTTCTGTTTTCGAAGCTACTGGCACACAGACATGCCGGAGCGACCCGCCTCACGAGCAGCGCGACTGCGTCATTTGCAACCCCGAGCATTAAGATGCCATTCGGCTGGAAAAATGCGATCGGCCAGTTCGGTCGGTGGGGCATGGCCAAGGCGTTGGGGTTGCTGATCGGTTCTGTACAGCTTGCGGCAACGTTCGAGCAACTTCAGATATCGGTTCGCGAATCTGTCGATTCATCGTTTCGAATAATGGGGTCGCTGCACCCGCTGAACGTCGTGCAGCTCGTTGCGCCCTATCTGTTGGTGCATCGCGTTGTCGGACGCAACACTCACGAATTGGGCCTCTACGTAGGGGCTGTGCCTCTGGTGCTTGTCGCGTGGTGGTTTTGGTCCGCTCCGCGCGGCAAGCGACGAGCCGTCGGCTACGCCACGGCGGTTGCGGGGCTGTTTGCCTTGGTGCTGTCCTTTGGACGGTACACACCTATTTATGGTTTGCAAAGCTACTTGCCGATCATCGGCGGGTTTCGCTGCCCAAGCCGGTACAGCGTACTGTTTCAAATGGCCGTTGCGGCATGCGCGGCGGTTGCGTGTTGCGAATTGTGCGATCGGAGTTGCTCGCCGTCACGGGGGAGCAGGGGTGAACGATATGCCCTGACGCTGCCCGCACTGGTCGCGCTGCTGGTCGCAATCGCGTCGTTTGCGGTCGGATGGCGTCCGTATCTCGCCCCGGTTGGAAAGATCATGGCTGGCCCGCTACTGCTAGCCATGGCTGCCTGGCTGATAGCCCAGTGTTTGCAAGGGCGTCGTTGGGCTCCTGCGGCTTTGGTCGTGTTCACAGTAGTCGACCTGGGCGCTTATGGGCTGAGTTATGCCGTGTATCGGGAGGTTGTTCCTCTCGAACTCTATGCGGCAACCGCGCCGCGGCCGCCTCGCACTAGCCGCTCCGGTCGCTGTCGAGTGGCATACGATCTCGCAGATTTGGGAGAACCGGTCTCACCGCTGGGTAACCGTGTCTTGCTAACCGGCCACACACGCATCGATGGCTACGCAGGTTTGCCGCCGGCGCGCCAGCTCGATTATCGCAATGCCGAGACGCTCCGGCTGGCGTCGGTTCGTTGGGTACGCAGCACGCCACGAACGGCCAACATCGATGGGTTGCGACGCTATGACGAACACTGGCTTGAGGTGCCCGATACATTGCCGCGCGTGCGTTGGGCAACGCCCGCAAATTCCGGCTCCGTCGCGCATCCGATCAGCGTCGAAACAATCGTTCCATCCAGCCAGCGGCGACCGAACCCGACCGGGGAGATCGAGCGGGATCATAACACGAAGAACTCAGCAGTAGTCAGAACCGAAAACCGGCTCGCGGATCGCGTTGCCGCTCCAACGGATCAGGTGGTTCTTGTAGGCGAGCGTCCTGGCAAGCTATGGGTTCGTGCCACCGCTTCGCAGCGTCGCCTGCTGATCGTCGCCGATTCTTTCCATCCCGGCTGGGTGGCAACGATCGATGGCCAAAGCACGACGCTTGTGCGGGCTGAGGGCGATTTTATCGGTTGCTGGGTACCTGCCGGATCGCATGAAATTTCATTTCGGTTTGAACCCGCCGGACTTTGGTGGGGTAAAAGGCTATCGTTGCTAGGTATGGGGCTCGCACTGGTTTGCTACGGTGGGCCGTTCGTTGCCGCACGCTGCCGACAACGTCGCTGTCCTGAGTCGGTTTCTAATTCGCTTACGACAGGCGGTTGCACTTCAGCCGAGGCGATGGCTACGAACGACTTGTGATCGAACTTTGTATCCTGAAACGGCCCTGTTCGGTGAAGTAACACGCTGGCCCGAAATGGAACCAGTATCGCACCGTCGAACAGTTTCCTGGGAAGGTTTCGTTGGGCTGAAGGGCACAGAATGAGTTGTTGCATGTTTGTTAGCCATTCTTCTGTCGACGAGTACAAGCACGCTGCGAGACTACGCTCGAAGAAGGGCACCATCAGCGTTGTGATGCCCGTTTACAACGAGTCGTTGGTTTTGCCGGAGCTGTTTGATGCGGTGCGCGCTGCATTGCAACAAAGCGGTGTTGCCTGGGAAGTGGTCTTCGTCGACGATGGATCAACCGACAGCAGCCCGGAGGTTCTCAATACACTGGCCATGCGCGACCAGCGCGTAAAGGTTGTTCATCTCTCGCGCAACTTCGGCCATCAGGCGGCGATTCATGCCGGCTTGTGTCATGCCCGCGGCGATGCTGTATTGCTCATGGACTCCG
>WGDQ01000770.1 GCA_015493185.1 Planctomycetaceae bacterium | reverse complement strand
GGTTAAGAGCGACCGGACAAATCCGATAAACGGCAAGCGAAACAGCGGGCTGCTTGTCCGAAACTCCCGGCTCGTCCGTTGCCTCGAACACGAAAAGAGAGGCGAAGCCAAAGCAATATGCGAAGCGAGACGAGCACGTGGAAAACCGCGGCGCGGCGCACGAGGTTTCATGCCGCGAGGCGTTGCGGGCTGCTCAGATTGCGGCGCGACGTGAGGATGTAGGCCCACAGCACCGCGGCGCCCGAGAGAATGAGCAGGCTGATGATTTGCGAGACGGTCAGGCCCGTGCCCCATTGGGGCGGCTCGTCGGTGCGGATGATTTCGAGCAAGAACCGCGTGATCGGGTACAGCGTCATCAGCAACGCGGCCACCTCGCCATCGCGACGGCGATACGGGAAGTAGCTCCAAAGAAAGAGGAACAGCACCACACCGTTGATCGTGCTGTAGAGCTGCGTGGGGTGGATGGGCAAACTGGTTTCGGCTCGCGCGGTGAGCACTAGCGGCTTGGCACGATCCGCAACGCGGATTTCGACCCGTTGCCCGGCGCGGCGGACCGACATCAGCACGGCATAGGCTCGCCCGCGGTTTCGACCGGCGTGCCATCGACCGACAGCAAGCGGTCGCCCGGCTTCAGCCCGGCCCGCGCGGCGGGCGAGTCGGGCTCGACCTGTTCGACCCGCGGCGGGTCGAAGCGATTTCCCGCAAGCCGAATTCCCTGCACGCCGATTTGTCCGCGTTGAAGCTGCGCCACGTAGGGAGGGCTGCCGGCCGGAAAACGCATGGCCCAGGGCAGATCGCAAACGCCACCGAAGCAGCAGCCGTTGAGCAGGCAGCCGATGCGACCGATGGCCAGGCCGAGAATGGCCGGCGCGGCCACCGCATCGAGCAACGGTAAGGCGGGCACGCGATATAGGCGCATGAGTACGACCAGCGCCAGCGCGCCGCCGAGAATGCCGCCGTAAATGACCAGCCCACCCTGTGCGATGTTGAGCACGCGGAAGAGCGTTTCAGTAAGCGAGCCCCCGCGGAACTGCGGCCAATACTCGACGACGTAAAAGAGCCGTGCGCCAACGATGCCGCACAGGAAGACCCAGAACACGAGCGAGAGCACCGTGTCGGGATGAATGCCCACTTGCCGCGCCCGCACGACCGAGAGCGCCGAACCCACCACAACGGCCAACACGAGCATGGCGCCGTAGCCCCGCACCGGCACGCCCTGAGGACCGGCCAGCCGCGGCAGCAAGAAGGCGATGGCCGCGCCGATCAGCAACAGCACCGGCAGATAGCCGCGGGCCTCGTCGTCGAAACCGTGCTTGCGAATGTGCCACGCCAGCAGCGCGGCACTGAACACGGCCCAAGCGGCCAGCAACAGGCCGAAACCGAAGAGCGGCACGCCGTGGATTTCACGAGGAATGTAAAACAAGGTTTGCCACATGGCGGTGCGCTCGCATCTGCGGTTTGTGGTGGACGGGCCGGCCGCAGGCGATCGTTGCGGGCGGCTTGTTCTTCGATTCGTTTTAGTGCGTTCGTCTTTGTTATGTTTTTGCGTTTTTTATGCGCCGGCGGATGACGGCTCGGCCGGGGTGAGCAGGCGATTGTCGATCAGTCGCGTTTCTCCTACAAAGGCGGCCACGGCGGCGACCACCGGCGCGTCGATCGAGGCGACCTCTTGCATGGTTTCCGGATCGACAAGGGCCACGTATTCAACGCGGACGTCGGGATGTTGGGACAGTTGCTCCAACATGCACTCGCGGATCGTGGCCGGATCGCGCAGGCCTTCGGCCACCAATCGGGCGGCCAGTTCCAGGCTTTGCGAAAGCGACCGCGCCTGCCGTCGCTCGTCGGCCGAGAGATAGACGTTTCGCGAGCTGAGCGCCAAGCCGTCGGGTTCGCGCACGATGGGGCATACACGGATTTCGATCGGCATGTCCAGGTCGGCCACCATGCGGCGCACGACCAGGGCTTGCTGATAATCTTTCTGCCCGAAGAAGGCCACGTCGGGCTGCACGATTTGGAACAACTTGGTAACGATGGTTGTCACGCCGCGGAAGTGCCCCGGTCGGCACGCCCCCTCCCACGGCTCGGTAACGCCCTCGACCACCACGTAGGTGCTATGACGCGGGCCGTACATCTCTTCGTTCGTGGGGGCGAACACGGCATCGACCCCGTAGGGGGCCAACGCTTCGAGATCGGCCTCGAGCCGCCGGGGATACTTGTCGAAATCTTCGCCCGGGCCGAATTGCGTGGGGTTGACGAAGATGGTGACCACCGTGAAATCGCACGCCTTGGTGCAGGCCTCGACCAGGCTGAGATGCCCCGCGTGCAACGCGCCCATGGTGGGAACCACGCCAATGGTTTTGCCTTCACGGCGTGCGGCGGTGACCGCTTCGCGAATCGCCTGGCGGGTTTCGAACAACTGCATCGTCGCTGGGCTCCGCAGAAAAAAAAGTTTTTTGGCAGTCTAGCCGTTTGAAAGTGATCGCACCTTCGGCCGGAAGACACGACCGTTCGAAAAGCATACGCGACAACCGAACCTGCTGGAAACGGCAGATGATTCTTGTGGATCTTTCGCCGCCTACCGAGTTTCTCTGCTTCGCTGCGGATTCATCTTGGCTCAGATTCATCTTGGCTCAATTGTTACGCGCTCCGGAACACTTCCTGCGGAAAGAGCGGCTCGGCCGGGATGGCGGCCCGCCCCCTGAGATTGCAAGGCACCGCTGCGTTTCGTCCCGCTTCCGCCACACTCTGAAGTGGGCGACGAACCAGCCGGGCGATACCGGAAGCGGCCCCGCTGAGCGGAACGCCAGCGGCGGCACTCTGCGAACTGCTCGGCCGCACTCGCCCCTCGCCTGAAATCTTAGGGCCCAACACGCCGTGAAAGAAGGTGTCATGAAGCGAGCGGACAGGCGGCAGCCTGGTCGAACACACCCACAAGGCGTCAGCCGGACTGTGCCGCGGGGGGCCGCATCGCTTCGACGGCGGCCAGCGCCTCGATGAGGGCCTCGTCGGGACGGCGGGCATCGAGCCAGAGCACCGGACCACGACCCAACTGGCCTGCCAAGGGAGCAACCGACGCCCGCCAGGCGTGCCAGTCGCGCGGGGTTCGCGGTGGGGCTGCCGCGTGATCGGCGGTTTGCGACCGATCAGGGGCCGTTGGCGGCGAAGACGATTGACCGGCGGATGGGGGCCACGTGGAAGACCGCGGCAGCGTGCCGGCGGATCGCGAGACTGTGGGATCGAGCACGATCAGTAGTTTGGGCGGCACGACCGAGCGGCGCAACTCGAGCCAGGCCTGATAGAAAATGCAACGCTCGCGACCCTGCAAATGCGGCAAGGCCTCGCCAAGCGATTGGTCGAACCAGTAATCGCCGATCACGGCCCAAGAAGTCTCGGCACCCGCCGTTGCTGGTTCCAGCGACACGAGCGGGGCGGCCCGCTGTTCGAGCCGTGCCAATTCGGCCTGGAGCGTGCCGGCACCCTCGGCCGTCGGCGCGTTCGACGCGCACGACGTTTGAGACGTTTGAGACGCGTGGGACGTGTCGGGCAGAACGCAACGTTCGGAGCCTGAGAGCGGATCGGAGAGCAAACGCAGACCCAACCGTTGGGCCACGTTGCGGGCCAACGAGGTTTTGCCCACGTGTGGCGGCCCGGCGATGGCCACATAGTTGATAGCTTGCCGCAGGTGGGTGGCCAGGCGGTCGATGGTCCAGCCCAAGGTCGGATGCCACATATCGGGGGCGATCTCGACGGCCGGATCGATTACGAAACGGCGAAACGCCATTCGCGGGTGCGGCACCTGAAGCCCGGGCCGCTCGATCTGCTGCGTACCGTAGAGCAACAGATCGAGATCAACGGTGCGCGGTCCCCACCGCTGGAGTCGCACCCTGCCGAGCTGCGTTTCAATTTGTTGCAAACGTTCGAGCAACGCGCTGGGAGAAAGTTCGGTTTGCAGTCGAACCGCACCGTTGAGAAACGGCGCCTGATCGGCACACCCACCAATAGGCCGGGTTTCGTGCCAGGGGCTGACCGCCACCAGTGTGGTGCAGGGGCAGCGAGCCAACCGGTCGCAGGCTTCTCGGAGGTTCGTTTCGCGCGAGCCGACGTTGGACCCGACGCTGATCAAACAGTCGACCATCGGCTGCATGCTGTGTTACAGGGCGCGAAGCACTCGCTGCCCAATTTGCAAAAGAGCGCACGCCTGCGAGAACGTGCACGGGCAGGCGAGAAACGAGCTGACGATCGAAACAACGGGCTCTACGGCGCGCTGGCCCGAGCCGTTGCTGAGGCGATCTCGTCCGGCTTGCGGAGATCGTGGCACATGGCCGCCTGCTCGCAGAGCACCGCTTCCGGTGTGGATTGTGGCGAAAAACGGGTGGCGACGCAAAACCCCCGCGCAGGGTGAGAAAGAATGCATCGGTTTGCCGAGGCACGGTCAGCGAGGTCGGCAAGGCGAGTCGAAAAGAAAAGAATTGGGAGGGGCATCCAGGCCGCGATGTGAGTCGCCGACTGTCGATCCTACAGTCGCCGCCTCCCGGTATTCATTGGCTTTACGAGATTGGCAAGGCGTGTGGCACTCGAATGCCGATTGCGTTTGCGCGCAATGCTAGCGCGGAAAGTAGGTGCAGTTTTCGCGCGGAGAACAGCCTGTGGCGAGCAGGACGCGACTCGAAGAAAATGCTCACCGGCTGTGCGCGAACGTGCGAGCCCTTTGTCTCGTACCTCGAAACGATCAACCCGCCGAGCGATGCGACGGGAGGAAAGATGCGACGTTTTCAATCAAGAACACAGCGTATTGTGTGAAGAATTCGCGAATTGTCAAGCAGCTTTTGATGGAAGAAATGTTTGCGGAAAGATCGCGGCCGATTTTTTTCTTGCATTCAGCGCGAAATTTGCTCTTTTTTCGCCACGGCCGCATGCCGCAAAATACGGCGGCGCAGCTATCCTATACAGCGCGAGTATATGATTTTTCGCGCATCGCAAAACGACAACGCATGCCGGCGCCGACGAAGCGCGCTTCGACAAGCGGCAAGGAAGCACTAAGGAAACACGAATGACGCGCTCGAAAAGTTGCGAGCCTTCGGTGTCTTCCCAGAGATGCCTGTTAGTGCAGGCGACGGTGTACCAGGGCGGGAAGCTGGGCGCGAAGACGGCGCAAACGCTGTAGATCGATCGAGGCTTCGGCCAGATGCTCTTCGTCGCCGCAGATGGCCAGCGGCG
>WGDQ01000769.1 GCA_015493185.1 Planctomycetaceae bacterium | reverse complement strand
TTGGGCCACCGCTCGGTCGCGCTCGGCAAGTCGCGCCTCGCCAACCTGAGCGACCTGATGACGTATCCGCCGCGCGGAAATCTTTTGCTCGGCCAGTTGCAAGATGGCTTCTTCGGCCATCGCATAACTGGCCAGGTTGCTGCCCGCCCAGACCATTTTTTCAACGAGTTTCGGCGTTGCGGTGGCTCTGGCGGACAAGCCCATCGAGCCGGCTACCGGGAAAAAAAGCCCGCCGACAGGTGGGGCAGTGATAGGCGGGGTCGTCGTAATCGATTTTCCCTCGCAGGCTGTCGAGTTGCCGGTGCTGCTTCTCGCACCGGCTCGAGGCCTGTCCGCAATCGGGGCACGGCTGCGATTCCGATTTGGCAACCTCATCGCTACGCTCGGTGAGTTCGCCCGCCAGCAATTGCCGGGCGACTTCGTCCCCGATCTCGCACGCTAGCTCTTCGAGTTCCACAAAGGTGCCAGCCGCCCGCAGTCGCTGCCGCTCTTGCTCGGCAAGCTGTCTGACTACGCTTGAAATCCTGCTACTTCGTTCGCTATCCATCGCCAATTACCCATCCATGAACCAAATGCCGCCCCTGCTAGTGAAATCCTGACCGCACACTATCGCTGATCTCGAGATTCCTGCAAAGTGCGGAATGCACCCGCTCGAAAAAAAGCAGGTGAATCTGTCTCGTGTCGGCCTTTGATTTCCGGTAAATAGCGTGCGGATTTCGTCGGGTGTCGCGGCACCGGCATTGTTGGGGGAGGACGGTTGCCGGGAGCGCACGCATGTAGCGCAAGGGCGTTTCGCTGCCGGCTTGAAGAGGATAAATCGAATGTTGCGCATCGGGATTGTGACGAACTACCATTTGCGAAAAATCGGCGGGGCTGAAGCGGCCATTGATCGGCTGGCCACGTTTTGGCACGAAGCGGGACACGATGTGCGCTTGATATCGGCGCCCACGGGGCGCGGCGAAAACCAGCGCCACTGGCAGCCCGCATACGAGTGCATCGATATCAAACGCCCGCGATCGACGCGGTTCGGTTTAGGACGCATCACGCGAACGGTTTTGCGATGCCACCGAGAGCGGGCGTTCGACGTTTTGCTGGCATCCGACGTTTATTGGCCGGGGCATGTGGCGCATGCGTTTTGGCGGCAGACCGGCGCGCGTTACGTGCTGTGGTCGCATGGCAGCGACGTGATGCACGGCAGCCGGTTTTTGAAGAAGCCGCTCGTGCGCCGGCGCATGGAACAGGCAATCGAACATGCCCATGGTCTGGCGTGCATCAGCCGATACATTCGCGATCGGTTGCACAGCCTGGGACGCCCTGGCGGCATCGAGAGAATCATTCCCAACGGTTGGCCCGACGAGTGGGCCGGCGCGGCAAAGCCGCGTCGAGTGTTTCAAGGTGCGTACTTGTTCGCCATGGGACGCATGGTGCGTCTCAAGGGGTTTCAAACGCTGATCGAGGCCTATGCCCGACTGCGGGCAAACCATCCGGGCGTGTCGCTGGTGATTGCGGGCGACGGCGAATACCGCGATGCCCTGATTGCGCAGGCGGCGACGCTGGGGCTGCCCGTAGCCACGCGGTTGCCGGCAGAGGGCGAACCGTTTTGCGGTGTTTGTATGCCGGGCATGGTTCGCGGCGAGGCGAAACGGTCGCTGGTGTGCCATGCCGAGCTGGGCGTTTGCCCCTCGATACGTCAGGAGCCGATGGCGCTGGTGTTGTTCGAAATGCTCGCCTGCGGCACGCCCGTGGTGGCCAGCCGCGTGGGCGGCACGCCTGACATCGTGCGCCCGGGCGTGAACGGCGAGTGGTTTGCCGCCGGCGATATTGGACAACTCACCGATGTGCTGAGCGGCTTGCTCGCCAATTGGTCGAGGCGGAAGCAACTGGCAGACCGGGCGGCCGCCTCGGTGGCCCCTTATCGCTGGAGCCAGGTGGCGCAGCGACATCTGGAACTGCTGGATGAGGTATCGCGCGGCACGCAGCCCGGTGCGATGGAAAGGCAGCGCGAAGTGATGGTGCGCGGCGATGCACATGGCTGCCCTACGGAGCGATTATCGCCCGTGGCGTGATCGTGAGCCGGCAACGTGGTCCGCTTTGTTGCCCCGCATGCGTTCGAGGCGGAGAGCGCGGCAATCGTTGCGAACAAAGGTACGCAAATGCGACGCATTGATCCGGAGCACGTCGGCGGATTTCTTTCAGGTGGCGATCCGGCCACGTGGTGCCCGACCCTGTGGCAATGGCTTGTGCAACACTACGGGATACGGTCGGTGTTGGACATTGGCTGTGGCGAAGGGCATTCGACGCGGTTTTTTCAAGAGCTGGGATGCGATGTGCTGGGCGTGGACGGCAGTGCCGAAGCGATTCGCAACACGGTGGTGCCGGGCCGTGTTGTGCTGCACGATTTTACGACCGGGCCGTTCTTGCCCGAGCGGCGCTTCGATATGGTGTGGTCGTCGGAGTTTGTGGAGCACGTTGACCCGGTGTATTTGGACAATGTGCTGCAAAGCCTGACCAGCGCCGAGCGGCTGATTGCAATGACCCACGCTTTTCCCGGTCAGCCGGGGCACCATCATGTGAATTGCCAGCGAAACGCGTACTGGATTCGTCATGTGGAATCGCGCGGGTTCACATGCCTGGTGAACGAAACCACGGTGGCCCGGGCCACGGCGTTTGAAGATTACCCGAGCTTCAATCATTTTGCCCGCAGCGGACTGCTGTTTGTGCGCAATGCGGAAGCGTTGGGCGCCGTGGCACAGAGGGGATGGGGTGGATCGACGCTCAGCGCCGCGCTGAAGGCTGCCCGAATCCGCCTGGAACTGCGGCTGTCGGTTGCCTACTGGCGTCAGCTTCGCCGACGGCGCCGATACCATCGACAGCGGCGGGCCGAACGGCGCCAAGCCGCGCAGCGCCCGGCGGCCTGACGGCGGCCTGAACCCGGGCGATAACCCAAGCGACGCTTTCTCACGCGGTGTGCTCGCCAGAAATGTGCTGAAAGCAGTTGTCGAGAATATCGAGGGCCTGGTCGAGCTGCTCGTCGGAAATTGTTAGCGGTGGGGCGAGTGTGATCGTGTTTCCGCCGGTGAGCTTGAAGCTAAGGCCGCGATCGAGCGCCAGATACATGAGCCGCTCGGCCTGTTCGGTGGCCGGCTCGCGGGTGCGGCGGTCGCGAACCAGCTCGACGGCCAGCAGCAGACCGATACCGCGCACCTCGCCAATGAGCGGATAGCGGTCCTGCATGCTGCGCAGCCGTTCGAGCGCATGATTTCCCAGGCGGGCCGCGCGTTGGGGCAACGATTGCGATTCAAGCTCATCGAGCGTGGCCAGCGCGGCGGCGCACAGCACGGGATTTTTCTCGTGCGTGTAGTGGCCCAATGCCCGATGGCCGGCGATGTCGAGCTGTTCGCGGGCTAGCATGGCGGCCAGCGGCAAAATGCCCCCGCCGAGCCCCTTGCCCAAGATGAGAATATCGGGCACCACGTCGAAGTGCTCGGTGGCAAACAACCGGCCGGTGCGGCCCAAGCCCGAGGGTATTTCGTCGAAGATGAGCAGCGCGCCATGCTCGTCGCAAAGCTGCCGCACCGTCTTCCAGTAGTCGGGGTGAGGAACGGCGGCACCGTAGCGGATGGGCTCGGCCACCACAGCGGCCACGTCGCCTTCGTGCTGAAATACATATTCGATGTACTGGGCGCAGCGCAGATCGCAACCGCCGCGCTGCGCCCAGTACATCGAATATGTATTTCAGCACGAAGGCGACGTGGCCGCTGTGG
>WGDQ01000768.1 GCA_015493185.1 Planctomycetaceae bacterium | reverse complement strand
TTTCAACGCCGTTGCCAGGCGTGCCACCGCCAGGGGCAGATTGCTCCCTTCCCATTGATGAGCTACGACGACGTTCGAGGCTGGGAAGCCATGATCCGCGAGGTGATCGAGTTGGGGCGCATGCCGCCGTGGCATGCCGATGCTCCGCGAGGTCAATTTGCCAACGATGCCCGACTGACCGACGAGGAAAAACTCCAGATTTTCACTTGGATAGAACATGGCGCCCCCGAGGGCGACCCCAGCAAGGCCCCGCCGCCTGCGAAGTTTACCGACGGCTGGCAGATTCCTGAGCCCGACGTCGTATTTCATATGAGCCCAACGCCGTTCGACGTGCCGGCCGAAGGCGTGGTGGAATACCAATACTTTGTCGTCGATCCAGGGTTTCGTGAAGATCGCTGGGTCCGCGCGGCCGAGGCCCGACCGGGCAATCGGGCCGTGGTGCACCATGTGAACGTCTTCGTGCTGTTGCCCGAGATGGGCCTCGACCTTTCGCAGCAAGAGCTGGCCGATCGTTGGGAATTGCAGAGCCAGATGTTGTGCGGCTTCGTGCCGGGCACGCGCCCTGTGGTGTTTCCGCCTGATACGGCCAAGTTGATTCCTGCGGGTGCTCGACTGGTGTTTCAATTGCACTACACGCCCAACGGCACGCCGCAGCAAGACCGCAGTTATGTCGGCCTTTGCTTTACTGATGCGTCGCAGGTCCGGCATCGCGTGCAAACCGTGCCGGCGATGAATTGCTGGTTCGAGATTCCACCGCATGCGGCCGATTATCAGGTCGACTTGTGGCACACGTTGCACGAAGACGTGCTGGTGCTTTCGTTTCTGCCCCACATGCACCTGCGTGGTAAGTCGTTTCGCTATGAAGCGCACTATCCCGACGGACGCCAGGAAGTGCTGCTCAACGTGCCGCGTTACGACTTCAATTGGCAAAACACTTACGTTTTGGCGCGTCCGAAGCGTTTGCCTGCTGGTACCCGAGTGCGTTGCGTAGCCACGTTCGACAACTCGGCCGACAATCTTTCAAACCCCGACCCCTCGGCTTCGGTCCGTTGGGGCGATCAAACTTGGGATGAAATGATGATCGGCTATTTCGACATCGTGCCAGCCGAACGGCCTGCCACGGCTTCGGCCGGTGCAAACGACCGCATGCGCCGTGCTTTGGTATTTGCCGGCGTTGTTTTGGGGGCCGTTGTGTTATTGTTCGGCGGTCGGCGTTGGTTGCCGGTCCGCCGCAGCGTTTCAGAACCCTCGTCGCTGGCCACGCGATCATGAACACCTCAAACAAACAGCTCGAAATTGCCGTGCTGCCCGATGTGCCAACGACGGAAACGGCGGCCAATCCGAGTTGGTCGGGTTGCCCGAATTCGTACCGCTGGCACAAAGTCGTGTGGCGCCGCACCGTGGCGGTTTCGCAGGGCCGGCGGCGGTTTGGGACACGCGCGGCCAATAATGCCGCGTGGCTAATGCTGTTGGCGATGCTCGCATGCGGCGGCCTGCACGCGGCACTGGCTGCTGAGCCGGCACCACAAGCTGCCGATTCACCATCGCGGGCCGCGGGGCTGGAAACGCGCATGAAGGGCGTCGGTTACACGATCGAACCTTTCGTCTTGCGCGATCTGCACGGAACCGAGCGGCCATCGAGCGAGTTGATCGGCAAACGTTTCTCGGTCGTGGCCTTTTTGGGCACCGAGTGTCCGTTGGCAAAGCTTTATGCGCCGCGGCTTGTCGAATTGCACCGGCAGTTCGCCTCGCAAGGCGTGACCTTCATCGCTGTGAACTCGAATCGTCAAGATTCGATGGCCGAGCTGCAACATTTCGCCCGCCGCTACAAGATCGACTTTCCTTTGCTGAAAGATCCGGGCAATCGCGTGGCCGATCTGTTCGATGCCCGCCGCACGCCCGAGGTCTTCGTGCTGGACCAGAACCTCACGGTCCGCTATCGAGGCCGCATCGACGATCAATACGGCTTCGATACCAATGGCCGGGCGTTCGCACGCGACACACCGCAGCGACGCGATCTGGCCGTGGCTTTGGAAGAGCTATTGGCCGGCCAGGCCGTAAGCGTGCCCGAAACGCTGCCGGCTGGCTGCCTGATTGGTCGAACGCGAAAACCGAATCCAGACAGCCCGGTCACGTGGTCGAATCAGATTTCGCGGGTTTTTCAGCGTCGTTGTCAAACGTGTCATCGGCCGGGCGAAATTGCGCCCTTCTCGTTGCTGACGTACGACGAGGTTCAGGGCTGGGAGGCCATGATCCGCGAGGTTGTTGAGCTGGGGCGGATGCCGCCCTGGCACGCCGACCCGCAATATGGTGAGTTCAGCAACGATGCTCGACTGACCGAGGAGGAAAAGCAGCAAATTCTGGCCTGGGTCGACAACGGCGCACCGCAGGGCGATCCAAACCAGTTGCCGCCACCGCGCCAGTTCGTCGAGGGCTGGCGGATCGGCCGGCCCGATCAAATCGTCTACATGAGCGAGCAGCCGTTCGAGGTGCCGGCCGAGGGCATTGTCGATTATCAGTGGTTCTTTGTTGATCCGGGTTTCACCGAAGACAAGTGGGTGAAAATGGCCGAGGCCCGCCCCGGATGTCACGAAGTGGTTCACCACGTTACGGTTTACTTCAAGCGGCCCGACGTGCCGTGGGATCTGCGCCACAACGACCGCATCAACCTATTGGGCGGCTTCAACCCCGGCGGCGGCCCCTGGACGGTTCCGCCGGGCATGGCGGTTCGCATTCCAGCCGGTTCGGAAATCGTTTTCGAAATGCACTACACTCCCAACGGCCGGGTGCAACACGATCGAAGCTGCATCGGACTGGTGTTCGCCGATCCGCACGAAGTAACGCAAGAGGTGGTTTCGGTAATGATTGCCAACACCGAGTTTGCCATTCCGCCGCACGCTCCCGCGCACCGCGTCGAGGCCTCGTACCGCCTGCCGCTCGATGCGCTGTTGTTGGTCATGCGACCGCACATGCACCTGCGAGGACGCTCGTTTCGATACGATGCCCAGTTTCCTGACGGCAGGGTCGAGACGCTGCTCGATGTGCCGTACTATGACTTCAACTGGCAGAACAACTATATTTTGAAAAAGCCCAGGCGTTTGCCGGCGGGCACGACCATTCATTGCGTGGCCACGTTCGACAATTCGGCCGATAATCTGGCCAATCCCGACCCGGATGCCACGGTGCGGTGGGGCGACCAGACGTGGGACGAAATGATGATCGGCATCGTGGCCCTGGCGCCGCTGGAGCGCGTGGCTGCCACGGTGGCCGGGGCACCCTCGCCCGACCGCGGACGGCTAGCACGCTTCTTGTTGCTGATCGGCACAGTGGGCATCGTGGCAGCGGCAATCCTGGTTCTTCCGGGGCTTCGTCGTCGGAGAACGCCGACAGCCCCATCGCGCTGAGCACGACCGTCGAGCTTCTCTTACGAACACATCGTGCCATCGACCGCGCGATGCGCGTAGACTGGGTTGTGTTGGCTGGCAACGTTCGCTTTGCTTTTCGTTGGTTTTCATCACATCACTTTGTTTCCAGCGTTTCGGAGTTTTTCATACGATGTCCGACGCATCCAGTACGGCACCTCGATCGACTTCCAAACCATGGATCGGCCCCGCGGCGCTGCTGGCCGTGCCCATAGCGGCTGTTGCCGACACATGGTTGGCCTTCCGTCGGGGCTGGCAGGCTGACAGCCCCATGATTGTGCAGGCGGCCATGGCCGCGGCGTTGATGGTGGCGGTCGTGGTGCTTGTGGCGCTGGCGATTGGTCCGTTGCGGCGTGCGCTGGTGTTCCGCGGCTCCCAGATTGCCTTGATCGTGTTGGGCTGCGTGCTCGGGTGGGGCATCGCCGAAGCCGGCTTGCGATACGTCTTCCGTCTGCCGGCGTTTCATCGTCGCTCGCCCGGTGTGGTTTACCACTTCAAGCCCGATCCGTTCGAAATGTATAAGGTCTCGGGCGAAGACACGCGCACCACGTACAACGCGCTCGGCATCCGTGGCGACGAGCTGCCCGAAGACGACGACACCTACCGGATTCTCGCCATCGGTGGTAGCACGACCGAGTGCTTATATCTCGACGATACGGAAACCTGGCCCGCGCGTCTTCAGCAGCAACTCAACAGCGGCGAGGGGACCCGCTACTGGGTAGGCAATGCCGGCCACGGCGATCTGGCCACGGGGCACCACCTACGATGGATCCGCAGCGGCCGCTTGCCCCGCGAGTGCGATTGCCTGCTGCTGCTTGTGGGGGTGAACGACCTGATGCGCTACTTGCTCCGTTTGGACGATGGCGAACAGCCACCACCGCTCTGGTATCGCTCGGGCATGGTGCTACTGCTGCGCGACTTTTGGAACGGCAAGTTGCAACACGGCATTGTGTGGGACACAACAGGCGAAAAACTGCTGGGTATTCATCGTCGCGGTTTTCCGATTCCCCCCTGGCCCGAGGGCGAACCGACCTGGGACGTGGCGATCGACGGCTACCAACGCCGCATTCGGGCCATTCACGAGGCCGCACGTGCAGCCGGCGTGCGCGTTGTGTTCGCCACGCAACCCGTCTTATGGGACGATTACCTTTCGCCCGATGCCGAGAAGCGGCTTTGTATCGCGCGGGTCGATCCGTATCCGCGCAAGTGGGATTACCTGACTGCGGCCAATCTACGCACGATCATCGACCGCTACAACGAGGCGTTGGAAACCACCTGCGATGAGATACAAGCCGACTGGATCGACGCCGCATTGCCGCTCAGTGGTATGGAAGCCTACTTCTACGACGACTACCACCTGAACGAAGATGGCTGCCGTGCCATGGCCGACCTGGTGGCCGAATGGATGCGGGAGCATCTTTCGCCATCGCAATCCGGCACGACCGACTGACGGCTACAATGCAATGCCTGCACCGCAAGGCGCCGTGCCACCGGTGCGCATGCGCCCCATCAAAGGGCAGTGGTCGTTCGGGGCGAACTGCATCGTCTCAGCATCGTCGGCCGAGCCCCTTTTTTCTTTCGCCAGTGCTCACGTCATAAACCGTTTGCCCGCGCCGACTCCCTCGCCGTACCGGGGATTGGCGGACCATGTGCCGAATCGACGCACGCAAGCTGGCGCGTCAATCGAGCTTGCGGCGCCACTGTTCTGCGAGAACGTACACGCGATCGATGAAAAATCCGCACAGCGATTGTGCTTGATAGAGTGCGCCGGTTATTCCAGAGATCCTTTTTTCAAGGTGTTGATGGTCTAGCAAGCCACGCAAGGACTTCTGAAGCTCGCTTTTCTTTTCCGCATGAGGCAACGCCGAGGCCGCTTCGAACATGTTGTGCAAGCCTTGTAACTCAGCCGCTACAGAGACAACGTGAGCTTCCTCTTCCACCGCGGTATGGAATGCGTTGCCCATGTCGCGTTGAGCTTCTTGTTGTTCTGTTTCCAGATTCGATAACAGAGCGCTGAGATGAGATACCTCATCGCCATTATTAGCGGCTGCGCCTTCCGCTGCCCGCTCGATGCGTACACGGTATTCGTCAACCACAAGCGCCAGCTCGCGACGTGCAAGACGTGCGTCCTGCCGAAGCTGCCGCATCACCGCTCGGTGTTCGGCTAGAAGCCGTTGCAGCTCTTTGCTCAACGTTGCGGAGATGCCCATCGCCTTGGCCGCATCGAGAAAGAACGTCGATTTCTCCTGCGATTCCGCCGCTTCGGGCGGCTCGGCTTGCACGTCGTTTGCGATGTCTGCCTTGCCACCGTTGCGGGCAGCAAGCTGGTACAGCGCGGCTTGCCCCCAAGTGGTTTCGCCCTGACTAAGCAGCCGCATGGCCCACTGGCGTAGCGCATCGGCACGCGTGCCGGTTTGCGGCAATCGGGCCAATTGGCCGGCCGCTGGTTGCTGAAACATTGGCAGACCCACCAGAACAACGGTCAGAAAAATGCGACGACACATGACGGTTCTCCGCATCAGATAGGAAAAAACCAGAGAAGGACAAAAAGAGGAGGAAAAAACGATCAGCCACCGCACCCCGCCGCTCGGGCCGGCATCGCGAAGGCACGATGCATTGTTGTTTGCCGGTCGGCGACGCTTTACGATCGTGAGCATACTTGGGTTTTCGCGCGTCTGGCAAGCAAAAAAACGTTCCTGAATTTGTGCCTGCCCCCCAAGCCCCGGATTTGTGCTGTCCCCGGTCGCTGCGGCTACCGCCTTATGGCTGCCCGGCAAGCGGCGTTCGCAAACGACGTATAAGAACGACAATGTACGAAGCGCTTTTGGATGTGCTGCAACCCTTTTCGTTGTTGCTCATGGCGACGATAGCCTTGGCATGGCTAGGCCGGAAGAGCCGCCGCGTTGTGGCCCGTCGGGCGGCGATCGTGACCGGCGGGTTGTTGGTCGTGTCGTCGACCTCGGGGTTCGGTTGGCTGGCACTGACGACGCTCGAAAAGCAGGTGGAAAACACCAACCCCGACGACGCGCGGGCTGCCGAGGCGATTGTGGTGCTCGGCGGCGGACTGATTCCCAACAAGTTGGATCGCCGCGGTGCGATGCCCACGCCCGAAACGGTCTGTCGCACGCTCGCTGCGTTCGCTCAGTATCAGCAGCGCCCCCGCCCGATTGTGGTTTCAGGCGGCCCCGGACCGTTTGCGGCACTCGGTGTGAGCGAGGCGTCGGTCATGCGCGATCTGCTGCTCGCGCTGGGGGTCGATCCCGCGCATGTGGTGCTCGAAGATTCGTCGCGCAGCACCTACGAAAATGCCCGGCAATGTCGCCGCATACTCGAAAAGCGAGGCATTCGGCATGTTTTGATCACCACACATGCCTCGCACATGCCGCGTGCGCTGGCGTGTTTCGAGGCGCAAGGGTTTCAGGCAACGCCCGCTCCGTGCCGCTTTCGCACCCGCGAGATACGACAACCGCTTCAATACTTTGTGCCCACGCCCCGCGGCGCCGCGCAAACGGCCATTGCCGCGCACGAGTGGCTCGGCATCATCTGGTATCGGCTCAGCGGCAAAATCTGAAACGCCGGCACCGCGGATTGGAACGGCCGACACGGCACGCCCTATGCGTTCGGTCTCGCCGCTGGCTCGGAAGGAAAATCGCCGGAGCGACACATGATCGACCGCCCCACCGGGGCGGCAGAATTAAGCGGCCGGTCGGCGGCCCCCGTTTGGCCAGTCGGTGCCCGCTTGTTCACGTTCGCGCGTGCCGCATAGCGCAGCGGCCCGGCAAGGGAGAAAGCAGCAGCGATTTCTCGTCAGAAGGCACCTTCTCAAATGTTGCCCGATTGCGTGGAACGATGGGCGGCCCGCATCATGATTTTGGTGGCCTCGATGAAAAAGGCGAACCGCTCGTCCTGCGTGAGGCCCTGCTTATAGCGGTAATAGATCTGCTGCGCGATCACCGCTGTTTTGAACAGGGCGTAGACGTAGTAGTACGTGATGTCTGAAATGTCGCGGCCGCTGACACGGCCATAGTGGGCTACAAGCTCTTCGCGCGTTAGCGCCCCGGGCAGCGTTGTGGGGCCCCAACGAATGAGCTGCAAATCGTCCGGATCGTCGGTGTTGATCCAGTAGCCGATCGTTGTGCCCAAATCCATCAGCGGATCGCCGATGGTCGACATCTCCCAGTCGAGCACGCCGATGATGTGCGTCAGGTCGTCCGGATCGAGCACCACGTTGTCGAATTTGTAGTCGTTGTGGATCAGCGCCGCGCCGCTTTCAGGCGGCATGTGCTGCACGAGCCAACGGGCCACGCTGTCGACCTCGGGAATGTCGTCGGTTTGCGAACCGTGGTAGCGTTTGATCCAGCCGTTCACCTGACGTTCCACGTAGCCCTTGGGGCGACCCAAGTCGCCCAGTCCGATGGCCTCGTAGTCGAGGCCGTGCAGCGTGGCCAGGTTTTCGATGAAGGCCAGTCCCATTTGCCGGGCCGTTTCGGGCGAAATCTCCAGACCCGGCGGCGGATCTTTGCGAAGAATCACACCTTGAATGCGGTGCATGGCGTAAAACGGCGCGCCGATTACTGAAAGGTCGTCGCAATGGAAAAGCGGCTCGGGCGCAGGGGGATAAGCCGCGTGCAGTTTGGAAAGCACGCGATATTCGCGTCCCATGTCGTGCGCCGACTTCACCTTGCTGCCGAACGGAGGCCGACGCAGCACCATCTGGCGATCGCCCAGCCGGACAAGATACGTCAGGTTCGAGTGCCCCGAGGGAAACTGCTCGACGACCAGCGGGCCCTCGGCCTCGGGAAAACGGGCCCGCAAGTAGGGTTCCAGCTTTTCCAGGTCGAGTTCTTCCCCCTTGCGAACCGGTCGGGTTGCATCGAGAAACGTTGTCACCGTGCTGATTCCTCGCTCATCAAAAAAACAGGGCCCGAGTGCCGTAAAACCGCGAGGCGCCGCGGCTCGCCAAAGCACCAGCGATCGCAACGGCGGTCGCCAGGTCGATGCACATGGTTGTGCGGCACGCCGCGACATGCGATCGGGGGCGGTCGTTTTTCAGGGAGTTACCTGAATGCCAAACTGTTTCAGCTCGCGTCGGGCCACCACCATCTTATGCACTTCGTCCGGGCCATCGTAGATGCGGGCCCCGCGTTCATTGTGCAGGAACGTTGCCAACGGCGTATCGTCGGTTAGCCCCAGCGCCCCATGCACCTGAATGGCGCGATCGATCACATTGAGCATCACACCGGCCACGAAAAACTTGATGCACGATATTTCCTGCCGTGCATTGTAGAGCCCTTCGTTGTCGATTTTCCAAGCGGCTTCCAGCACCATCAGCCGCGCGGCATTGATCTCAGCGCGGCTCTCGGCGATCCAGGATTGCACAATCTGGCGAGTGCCTAGTGGTTTGCCCGGTTGTAGCTCGCGATGCGCCGCGCGCTGGCACATGAGTTCAAACGATCGCTCGCAAATACCGATCCAGCGCATGCAGTGATGAATGCGTCCGGGGCCAAGGCGTTGTTGTGCGATGAGGAAGCCGGCCCCCTCGGGCCCCAGTCGGTTGGTTTGCGGGACGCGACAGTTCTCGTAAACCACCTCGGCGTGGCTCGCGTAGTCTTCGCCGGCGTGGCCACCCATCGAAATGTTGCGCACGAATTTGAAGCCCGGGGTCGAAAGCGGCACGATGATCTGGCTGGCCCGTTCGTGCGCCGGGGCGTCAGGATTCGTAACGGCCATCACAATGGCGAACGAGGCACCAT
>WGDQ01000767.1 GCA_015493185.1 Planctomycetaceae bacterium | reverse complement strand
CCTGTCGGCGCCGGCCATCGAAGCAATCGGGCAAGTGGCTCGCGGCTATGCCAATGTCGAACTTGATTTGCCAAGCGGCCGACGAGGTAGCCGACTGGATACGGTGGCGCCCGCCTTGTGTCGGCTTTGCGGTGCCGAGGCCGCCATTGTGGTGAACAACAACGCCGGCGCGACGCTGCTTGTGCTGGCTGCGCTGGCATCCGGTCGAGAAGTGATCGTATCGCGAGGGGAGCTGATCGAGATCGGCGGCAGCTTTCGACTGCCCGACGTGATGGCGGCCGGCGGCGTTCTGCTGCGAGAGGTCGGAACAACGAACAAAACGCGAATCGACGACTATCGCCAAGCGATCGGCGACCATACGGCGGCCCTGATGCAGGTGCATACCAGCAATTACAAGATCGTGGGATTCACGGCCACGCCATCCCTGCCGGACCTGGCCCGCCTGGCCCGGCAGTTCGACTTGCCGTTGATTCACGATATCGGCTCGGGCGCGCTGATCGACTTCGGCACATTCGGTTTTCCGCACGAGCCGCAGGCCGCAACAAGCATCCGACAAGGGGCAGACGTCGTGCTGTTCAGTGGCGACAAGCTGCTGGGCGGACCACAGTGCGGCGTGATCGTGGGACGACGACATTGGCTCGAGCCGGTAGCCAGGCATCCGCTGATGCGCGCACTGCGAGTCGACAAGCTCACCCTGGCCGCGCTGGACGCAACGCTCGAAGCGTATCGTAATCCCGACCGGGCCTGTCGCGAAATTCCGCTGTTGTCGCTGCTCTCGACTAGCATCGAGTCGCTTCGAGACCGGGCGGAGCGCTTGGCCCAGCGCCTGGGCGCCATCGAGATTGTCGACCGTGCCGAAGCCGTCGAGTCGGTGGCCTATCTCGGCGGCGGCTCGGTGCCCACCGAAGAGCTGCCCACATGGTGCGTGGCCGTCGCGCCCCGAGGCGTGAGTCTCGAACAGCTCGGTCACCGGCTGCGCACGGGGCATCCTGCAATCGTGGGCCGCGTGCAACAAGACCGTTTGTTGCTCGACTTGCGTACGGTTTTTGAAGAACAAGACGAGATCATTTATCAGGCATTCGCTCAGCTTGCAGGCAAACAGAAGGCGAAATAGCTGAGGTTACGCTTCGTGGCTGGATTCCAACCCGTTGCGAGCGGACAAGTCGAACAACGTTTGCGTCTGCTTCACCGTTTTTGCAAGGCTACGCCGATCTTTTCTCCCAACCAACTTTCTGCTGGCGTTGCATCGTACACAATCGCGATTCGTTCACAATGTGCTACGTCGTAGATCGCGCCGATCGCACCACCGCAGCCGAACAGAGAAGCACCACGTGGTTGCGGCGTGCCGTACTGTGAAGTCCGAGACGTACGGACGTGCGGCGTTGGGCATTGTGTGGCCTATGCCATCACGGCACACTACGCCGTCACGCCTTTTGTCAGCGTCATGAACGCGGTTTCCAGGTTCAGCTCTTCTTCCTGGAACAACGTCAGGTCGAAGCCACCTTCTATCAGGATACGCGGCAGATCGCTGTAGTCCTCCACATCGCTTTTGAGCGTGACCAGAAGTTGGCCGTCCTGTTGGCGAACGGCTTCTACTTTGTCGTGCTGTTCGAGCAATTTGGCGGCATCGGCGGGCTGCTGTTTGACACCGATTAAAAGCGAAATCTGCCCTCGTACCTGCTTCATCACATCGGCCACTGCGGCGTTGACCAGCAGTTCGCCTCGTTCGATGATGCCGATTTTGTTACAGATGTCCGCCAGCTCCGGCAAGATGTGACTGGAAATCATGATCGTTTTCCCCATCTTGCCAAGCTCTTTGAGCAACCCGCGAATCTCGATCCGCGCACGAGGATCGAGGCCGCTCGCCGGCTCGTCGAGTAAGAGCACTTGCGGATCGTGCAGCAACACGCGGGCCAGACCAAGCCGTTGCGTCATGCCTCGCGACAGGCTGGTAACGAGGGCATCGCGTTTGTAGGTCAGATCGACCAGTTCGAGCACCTCGTCGCAAATCTTTCGCCGTGCCGGCCCTTTGATGCGATACGCCGCCGCGAAAAATTCCAGATACTCGATCACCTTCATGTCGTCATAAACGCCGAAAAAGTCGGGCATGTAACCGATCGAACGCCGGATTTCGCGGGGGTGCGTATAGATCGAATAGCCGCAAACGTACGCCTCGCCCCATGTTGGATTGAGCAACGTGGCCAGAATGCGCATGGTGGTCGTTTTTCCGGCTCCGTTGGGGCCGATGAAACCGAACATATCGCCCGCCTCGAGCTTGAGCTCCAGACGATTCACGGCGTAGAGATCGCCATACACCTTGGTCAAGTCGTGCGTTTCGATCACGGTCTGCAATTCCAGCCTGAGTGAGTGGGTATCGATCGCTTACTGCTCGATCGAGGGAACATCCGTGTCACGATGGGTTTGATCGGCGGGCGTGCGCAGCGGTTCGGCACGGCTCAAAGCTGCGTTTGCCGAGTCGTGCCCGACCGAGGCCCCATCTGCGGAGGTTTCGGCCAACGGAACAACAACACGCAAGCAGGTCGTATGCCGATCGTGTTCGCTCTTCTGCGGATTGCCGTTGACAAGCACCTGACCTACAGGACGCTCCAGAAATCCGATCAGCACGGCCCGCCCCAGCTTCAAATGGGCGCTTAGGTCGACAAACGACTGATAACGGTGAGAGAGCTGGGTTAGTTTCCGACCACCCCCGGCCCGGTAAAAGGTCATCTGCCGAACCAGGTCGACCGGGTCGCTGGCGAACAACGGACGGACGGCCATCGGAGAAGCCGAATTTTTGGTTGCCTGCGCCAGATCGGCCAGTTCCGCCTCAAGAGTTCGCGGATCGCGAAGCGGGTCGATGGCGACCGACTGGCCTGGGGCAATGGTTTCCAAACGATAGGCCCAGCGTCCGAAGGCCAACAACGCATCTTCAACCGGTATGTCGAGCCGATTGGTGATACGACCTTCCAAAAAACCGTCCCGTTCCCGCAATTCGATATCAAGCGCCGAAGTGTGGTTGTACCGGCGCGTCGACCACCGTTGCACGAAGCTTTTGGTCGACCACACTTGAATCGGTACGTCGAGCAATTGGTCGAGCGCATCGGAGTAGCGGTAGCCTCGATTCCAGGCGACGGCATCCGCTGTCGGCGACTGCATGCCACCGATGCCGAAGCCAGGCAACCCCAACCACGACAGCAGCCGTTCGGCATCCGCTGGCGTTGCGCCGTCGGGCAGCAGCGGCTGAACTTCGACCGTATACGTGTCCACTTGCGGACTGAAAATGTTGGACCAATGCGTGCCGCGCACCAAACCGCTCTCAATATCAACGTCGAAGAGGTCGATCGTGTTGACCAGCAACGCACTGCCCTTCATGTGGCGTCCCAAACCGTAGGCACCTGCACTGATTAAAAGCACCGCGGTCGGAAACGTGATCCAGGTCAGTTCCATGCGGCGGAAAACGTATTTCACCAGCAGGTAATCGACTGGGCCGATCCACAAGATATAGGCAAATACCAGAACGGCGATCAACCAGAACGGCGCGATCTGAATGCCCGAAAACTGATCTAGCACCGCGCGCAAATTGCCGGACAGATCGTCGAAGCCGGCCATCGCCATCGTGCCCCACGCATCGCTACCCGTGTCCAATTCGCCGAGGTTGTCGACATCGTGCCCGAGCAAGCGTGCTACCAAACGGTTGCGAGCCGGCCACTGAAGCCACGGTGGCTGCTCTAAGTCGAGCCCGACAAACACGACCTGACCAAAACCGTAAGCGCGACGCACAACCAGCGGCAGATTTCCTTCGCGTGCTTCAACCACACCTCGCACGTCGGCAAAGCGGGGCACCTCGACAGTTGTTCGTTGCCGGCCCGTCGCAACGGGCACCGAACTGCCGCTGTAGGCCTCGATCGCGGTGAAAACGCCCAGCGTCACCATGTCCTGAAAGCGGCCCGGCGCAAAACGGCTCCAAGGGCTCTCTGGGGCCAGCGCCTCGGGCGCCTCAGCGCCTACGAACAGCAAGAGCTGCCCACCGCGAGCCACCCAACGTTCGATCGCCTGAAACCGCGCGTCGGAAGCTGATAGGCCACGGTAAAGCGTTGGATCAGTAAGGCTGACAATCAGCCAATCGACTGTCTCATAGCCATACCACCGCGTCGGCAGTTCATCGAACGAGGCCGGCCGCGCCGCATGAAACAGCGAGTCATACCAACCCGACTTCGACCGGTTGAGCAACTTGGCCACGGAGGCCAGTCCCACATCTGCCCCAATGCCCACAACAAGGCGGTCGTTTTCGGGCAAAAACGTTTCGTCGAGCTGCAACGACTGCCGCACCAGCACGCGGTCGCCTTCTTGCGACGGCGATCGCAAGGCGACGTTCAGCCATTTGCTGTCTCTGCCCGTTTTGGCATAGGCCATAACGGTTATCTGATCGCCGGCCGGAATGTGCAACGGTCGTGGCGCCGCAATGGTTGTTGCCACGTTGTCGCCATCGCGAACGGTCAAATCCAACCGCGCAACGATCGGCCGAGCGCCGCCACGAATCGTTATCTGATACGGCGTCCAGAAACCTAGTTTGAATAACCCCTCGAAGCCTGCTTTTACGGCCACGATTTGGGGAGCGAGCGCATCGGCAGGTGGTTCTGGCGTTTCGGCAACCGCTTGCAAGCTTTGCGTCCCAAACGCGGCGAGCCACAACAAAACGGCACCCAGCAGGCCAGCGTATCGCAGTGACACACGGCGACACTTTCTCAGGGCAAGACCGCGCCATTGGACGCAACGATCGTGCATCGCGCCGCGCAAAGGCAATTTCAAGCCGAAACGGCCTCGGGCGGCCGAGAAACCGGGCGATGCTCTCCAAAGTCGCCTGGGCTGGCTGTGGCACATGTCGCTGGCGGCTTTCATGGTTTCTCCGCATCGGAGCATCGGCACACGAACTGTCCGCAGCCCGGGCAACCTTTCCCATACTTTTGCACAACGGCTTCGCCCAAATCGACATCCACGGCGTTGGCAATCGTTGCCAGCCAGGCCAACACGTCGGCAAACTCCTCCATCCGATCACGATGGCTTCCTTCTCGCAGGGCGGCCGCCAATTCGCCAATCTCTTCGATCAGCCACATGAACGTGCCATCTACGCCTCGGGCAAGATCTTTTTCCAGATACATCTCGCGGATCAAGTGTTGAAAGCCGGCCAGTGTTATGGTCGCGGATGCAGCCCCTTGCGACGGCTGCTCCGATAGGCCCTCTGAAGGCGAGCGCGAAGAGGAAGCGGAAGAATCGTTCACGGTGTCAGGCTTTCTAGCAGTACATCGGCGCCAGGATAATCGGGATGCTTCGCTAGCAATGTTTCCAGCGTTTGGCGGGCCTGGTCGCGTTTTCCCGCCTGAAGGTACGCGTCGGCCAGTAGCATCCGCAGCGACGGATCATCGGGAGACAATTCCGCCGCCGTTTCGAATGCGGCAATGGCCGCGGCTGTTTCTCCAAGCTCGAGCTGTGCCTGCCCAAGCATACGATGCACGTCTGCGTCCAGCACGTCGATATGCAGCGATTCATGCGCCCAATGCACCGTTTGGCGGTAGTCTTCTCGCTTCAAGGCAAGCTGTGTCAGCTTTTTGCGTACCAGAAAATCGTCGGCGTCGAAACGGGCCACCTTTTCTAACGCCCGAGCCAAGGCTTCGCCAGCTTGCTGTTTTAGATACACACGCGCCAGCAAACGCGGCCATTTGGGGTTTTGCGGATCGTGACGGGCCGCCTGCTCATAAAGCCGAGCCGCTCGATCGTAGTTTCCGGCCCGATAGGCCAACGCTGCCAGCAAGGCGAGCACTTTTTCGGCCCCAAACCGCTCAACCTCGCTCCGTTCGGCCAGCTCGACGTTGCCCGCCTCGGCCTGCTTGCCATCGTGTTTAGCGAAGGCCTCGTACGCTGCTTCGAGTATTTGCCGAGCTTTGGTCGTTTCGCCGATCAGCAGCATCAAGCGGGCCATCACGTAGCTCGCCAGTGGATCTTGCGGACGCAACGCCAGCGTTTTCTTCGCCATGCGTCTCGCCTCAGGATACAGTTTTCGATTCAAATATTCTGCGGCCAGGCGTGCAGACAGATCGGCATCGTTCGGCTCTTGGCGCTGTCGACGCTCCAGTGCGGCAAAGTCGATCGTCTGGGAAAGCCCGCCCATTTCAGATCGAGCAAGCAATCGGTCGACATATCGGCGATATCCTTGCTCAAAAGTCGCCAGATCAACCCCCAAGGCGCGCTCGATGGCCTTTGGCGTCGGCAGGTTATCAGCAAACGCGTCGAGCATTCGCGCAACCGACTCGGAACCGAACCGTTGCATCATGTATTCGGCGTACAACTCTGCCTGGCAGTAGGCCAGCGTCCAATCCTCGCTCGATTGCGGCCGGATAAACCCCAGGTTGATCGTCTCCAGATTGAAAAGCCGGCCCGCGGCATGGCGCCGTGCCAACACACGCTGCCACTCTTCGGGCCGTGGGTAACCTTCGTTCCAAACCGCCAGTGCCTCGGTAAACCAATGCGGCACGTTGTCGTTGGTTTGCTCCAGGTTGATTACGTGTACGAACTCGTGCTTTAGCACGCGGGCCCAATTGAACTTTTCTTCCATGTCGTTGGGCGATGCCATGGCAACCATCCGGCCAGCGCACGCCGCCACCGTGCCCACATAGGGCAAACCAATCATGCGAGCGCTGAACCAACCATGAGCGCCCGTGTTTCGGGCCCGACCGAAAATTTCGAACAGCGTCTTATTCTTGGGCTCGTGGCCAAGCCAACCGCACAACTGAGGATAGACTTCTTCCAAATAGGCTCCCACGTGCCGAGCCAAAATGCGCTGACGTGGATCGAACCGCACCAGAAAATATTTCGTCTCGATCGTCTCGTAGCCGGACAGCACATCGAGCACTTGCAGCATGTTGTTAACACGGACATTGAACGGATCGATTTCGAACGCCGTTTCGAGCAAACGCCGCGCCTCGTCTTCGCGGCCAAGCCGCATCGACATCATGCCCAGGGCTGCCCGAGCGCCGACAATTTGCGGCATGCGCTCGATTGCCTCACGAAGCATCCGCTCGGCAGCCGCAAACTTCCGCCGCTCTTCCAGACGGACGCCCGCCGTCAGATAAAACTGCCCGGCCCGCGGATTGTACTCATTCACCTCATTCAGCAGTCGGTTCAGCGGCGCATCGGTGTTGTTTGCCTTCGGCCAACCATCGCGTGCGATCCATGCCGCTGCGATTCGGCCCAATGTGGTCTCTTCACGCGGATTGATGCGACGTGCCGTTTCCAGATGTTTGAGCGCCGCATCGACGCGAAAATTGGCCATTTCGATATCGGCCAGCACCTGGTGTGCCACCACGAGATGCGGATTGATCTTCAGTGCGTGTTCGGCCGCCTGCCGGGCCTTGGCGAGCTCGTAGCGTTGGACGGCCAACTGCCCAAGTGCTGCATAAACGGACGCCGCCCGAGGATTGATCGCTAGAGCCTGCTGGAGCGAGCGAGCGGCTTCCGCCGGGTTGAACTTTTCGAGAAACAGACGCCCG
>WGDQ01000766.1 GCA_015493185.1 Planctomycetaceae bacterium | reverse complement strand
GTCGCCGTTCGATAACCGTGATGACGTGGTGGCCACGGTGCACCGCAGAATCACCCGGTGCGTCCATGTGCGAGCGTTTCAAAACAGACAGAACCCGGCGTTGTCCGCCGGCCCGCCCGAGGCCATCCACCGTGCGAGGCAGATTGCTCAACTGCCCGACGTACGCGCGGCGCCGTTTGCGTCGTGGGCGTTGCCGGCGTCGCTATCTTCGCTATTGTCGTCTTCGTCGTCGAAGATCGTCCATACCGGAATTCGCTCGCGCAGCTCTTTCAGGTAGCGCTCGGTTGCTTGCTTGAAGCGTTCTTTGCGAATTTCGTCGCGCAGTTCAACCTGTGCTTCGACGAACGGCACCACGCCGGCTTCGCGACGCTCGATCACGCGGATGATGTGAAATCCCTCGTCGGTTTCCAAAATGCGGCTGAGGCGTCCCACGGGCAGCGTGAAGAGCGCCTCGTCCAAAACGTCGGAAACCAGACTGCCCTTGGAAGTCCAGTCCCAAACGCCGCCCTCCTCGGCCGTGGCGCCTTGAGAAAACCGGCGAGCCACGTCTTCAAACGGCTCGCCCGCCATCACCCGGTTGCCCATTTCGGCAATGGCACGGTAGGCGTCGGCCTTCGTGTCGAACTCGTCGAAACGCACCATCAACTCCTGCCAGCGGGCTTTGGCCGGATAGCGAAAGCGATCGATGTTCTCATGGTATCGCTTGAGCATTTCGTCGTGCGTTACGTCCGAATCGATCTGCAATTGTTGGCGAATCCAACTTTGGGCAATGGTCCGCTCGATGAAGGCCTGCTTTTCGCGTTCGAGCGAGCTGCCCATTTCGGCCAGGCGTGCCTCGAGTTCGGGCCGCGTTTGCACCTTCATGCGTTTGAGCATTCGCTTGACTTCTTTTTTCTCGAATTCGCCGCTGAGGGTTTCTTCGAGCGATTTCAAGTTCTCCTCGGGCAATTGTCGCCGCACGTCTTCAACAACCATTTTGGTTTCGATCAGCGGCTTCAGACGCTGGCGAATCAACTGGAGTCGCACCTCTTCGAGCTGCTCAGGCGGAATGCGGTCGCGGTTTTCGGCCAGCACACTGTTGACAAAGGCTAGCACCTCGCGTTCCAACACTACCGAACCGCCGACGCGGGCAATGATCGTGGCCCCTTCCACCGGACGCAGGTCGGGTGGAATCGTCATCTGCTGCTCGTCGATCAAGATGCCTTGCGGAGCAGCGCCCTCCACCGGAGTAGTTAAATGCCGGGCAGCGGGCCTTGGTGCCGCAAGTGTGCCGGTCGCCCCCGACGCGGCGGGCACATCCGACGGCACGGCCGCAGCGGGGGGATACGCATTGGCCCCCATAGACACGCCGGGCATGGGAGTATTCGCAACGGGAACAGCAACGGCACCACGGGGCATCGTTGAGGCCGGAGCACCAAACGGCGCAGCCTGCCCGGGCACAACCTGCGATGCATAGGGGCCAACCGGCCGAACAGCGACCGGCGCAACGGTAGATGGATTCGGCCCCGCGGGCAAGCCGGTAGCTGGCATGAACCCGACACCACTGGATTGCGGTGCAACCGATGCCGGGGCCACGCCTGGAATTGGCGGCTCTGTTACCGGAGGTGGCGCGAATAGCGGGCGGCTTGTCGTGCCGATCGGCGGTTCGGCCACATGCGCTGGCAACGGCACTTCCTGTGGTCGAGCTGCACCACCAATCGCCCCCTGCGGTGAGCCGCCACCGCCTCCGACACCGGCACTTGAAGGCAAACCCGACTGCCACGCCGAAGCACCATTAACGGGCGACCTATTAACGGGAGGCCCATTGACGGGCGGCCTATTAACGGGCGGCACTTCGCCTACAACCTGTGGTGGGCCGGGCACAGATCCGCTTGTCGGTGTTCGAGAAGCCGCGTGTGCAGGAGGTCGGTTGCCGGCATGGCTGACGCTGGCGGAGTAGGGCCGACGGTCGTTCTGCCCGGCGAATGCCGCGGCCGAACCATCACGTGAGGTGTTGTGCTGGTTTTCCCTTAAGACCATCGGGCGTGCCGACTGCGATGGCCATGCCACGGGACGCGACGTCGACTGCGGCCAACTCGGTGGGCCGGGAATCGACGGAACCGTGCCCCCCGGAAAGCCTGTGCGAGGGATTGACGGTGCCACAACGCCCGAACCGCCAAGCGCACCCGAGCCGGTCGCAACCCCCGAACCACCCACAGCAACCGGCCGGCCGCGGTTCGTCATGCCACCGATCGACGTGCCGGGCAGCGCGAAGCCCCTTGACGTGGCAGGAACGCGATGGGCCTGGATCGCAGCATTGGTTGCGCCGTTGGAAACCGGCTGTTGCCCGGGCCACTGACCGGCCGAGGGCGCGGTCCAAAGCGCCGCGCCGACGGCCAAGGTGGCCATGAACAGCAGGATGTAGAAAACTCGGGCCACTGGGCGCGCTCGTCGACAAGCAAAAACATCCGACCACGGCCGCGTCGTTAGCCAACTGGTGGCGCAGCAGATCACCGTACCACCGCACACGACCCGGGGTCGCCGGCTGTTCTAGACAAAGGGAGTTCACATAGTTGGAAACGCGAACATGCGAGACCGGAAAAGGTAGCCACACGGTCGGCCGCACACGGGTGTGTAGGCTTCGCGCGGGGCGGGATTATAGGAAGCGGTTTACTCGGGACGCAACAGCGATTCCAGCTCTTGCAAAATTCGCCCAGCTACCGCAGACTCGCGCGACGATTGATCGGCTGAGGCGAGGTTTTTGCTTTGTCCATCTTGTCGCCTGTCCTGTCGCCCGTTGCCCGAGCTGAGTGGCAGATAGGCGCTGCGTTCTTCGGGCAAGATGCGCAAGCGGTTGCCGCTGCGGGCCTGAAGCCGCTCGATGTGCTGTGGTGACCAGTAGTGCAACACCAGGTAGTCGTCTTCGCGGCGAATGGCGCGCAGGTGCAGGGCCTGCGCCCAGATGCGCAGGCGAGCCAGAAGCAATAGCCGCTCGACCTCTGGCGGCGGGGGGCCGAAGCGATCGACCAACTCGTCGCGCAGCTCATCGAGCTGAGTGGTTTCGGTGGTCCAACTCAGGCGGCGATACAGGTCGATTTTGGCCCGCTGATCGGGCACATAGTCGCGCGGCAAAAAGGCCTGGCCGGGCAAGTCGATTTCGACATCGATGACGCGTTTGGGCGGCAAGCTCTTTAGTTCGCGCACCGTTTTTTCGAGCAACTGGCAATACAGTTCGTATCCTACGGCTGCAATGTGGCCGCTTTGCGCCGTGCCCAAAATGTTGCCCGCCCCCCGAATTTCCAAATCGCGCATCGCAATGGCGAAGCCGGCCCCCATGTGGCTGTATTCCTCGATCGCTCGCAACCGCTTGGCGGCATCGGGCGTGACCACTTTGGCCGGATCGACCAGCAGGTAGCAATAGGCCCGATGCTTATAGCGTCCCACGCGCCCGCGGAGCTGGTGCAGATCGGCCAGTCCGTAGCGGTCGGCCTCGTTGATGAAAATCGTGTTGGCGTTCGGTATGTCGAGGCCGTTTTCTACAATGGTGGTGGCCAACAACAGGTCGAAGCGGTGTTCGACGAACCCACGCATCACCTGTTCCAATTCGTGTTCGTTCATCTGGCCGTGGCCAATGGCCAGCGAGGCCTCGGGCACCACCTGGCGCAATCGACGTGCGACCACCTCGATGTCGCGCACGCGATTGTGGATGAAGAAGATTTGCCCCTCGCGGTTCAGCTCGCGCAACACGGCGCGGCGGATCAGGTCGTCGTTCCAGCGCGTCACGTGCGTTTCCACCGCCATCCGCTCCTCGGGCGGTGTTTCCAGATTCGAAATGTCGCGCAGCCCCAAAAGCGCCATGTGCAGCGTGCGGGGAATGGGTGTGGCTGAAAGCGTGAGCACGTCCACGATTTGTCGCAGCGCTTTGAGCCGTTCTTTCACCTCGACGCCGAAGCGTTGCTCCTCGTCGATGATGATCAACCCCAGATTCTGGAAATGCACATCGCGCTGCGCGAGCCGGTGCGTGCCAATCACAATGTCGG
>WGDQ01000765.1 GCA_015493185.1 Planctomycetaceae bacterium | reverse complement strand
TATCACATGCCAGATAAGCGGGCGCTTTCCGATCTCGAACGCCTGCCGCTGTGGGGCCATGTGGGGTAGAACGGAACGGTTCCGCCCCTGTTAAGTAACGAAAAAGTCTTGACCGCAAGTGGGCAAAACCGTTCCGCGCTGAGCTACCCAGGGCTCGACATGGCTTTTTGAGGCTATGGGACAGGGGCGTGACGTGCCTTTGCGAACGCGGAGGCAAGACCCCGGCGGTGCCCCGCTCTGGCCGATGCGGTGGCTTTTCAATAGGCCTGCGTAGGGCCGATGCACGGCGGGGCGCGGTCGAAATCGCCTTTTGGCGGTGTGCCTGATGGCTGACGGATCGGGGCGGATCGGGTGTTGCCCTTCGAATTGTGTTCCCTTCGTGCGTTCAACGCTTTCGCTCATCGGGATGGGTAAGCCGTTGTGCTACTCGGGACAAGTCGAGAATCGAGCCCTTTTCCGTTCGTAGGCGTTGCGTTTCAACTTGTTGACACTCCTTGGGTGCCACATTACAAGAGACAGGCTCTCACCGTTCGCCGTTTGTGGGCCTTCGCCGGATTCTTCAACCTCTGTAATTCTGTTTTTCGCTGCGGCCGCTTTCTGCTATGGCAAAATCGAGTTCTTCTGATTCCGCCCCTTCACGAAAAAAAAAGAAAAAGGCGCCCGCACGTCGGAAGTCGCTGGAATCGCTGCGTGGCAAGATCGATCAGATCGACCGCCAGATTGTGAAACTCATAAACCAGCGAGCCAAACTCGCGCTGGAGATTGGCGAGCTGAAGAACGCCGAGGGGCGTTGTGTGTACGCGCCAGGGCGCGAAGAGCTGGTGCTGAATCGCGTGCAGCAATTGAACAGCGGCCCGCTCTCCGACGAATGCGTGCGGGCGATTTTTCGCGAACTGATCAGCGGATCGCGGTCGCTCGAACAGTCGATGCGTGCGGCGTTCCTCGGTCCGGAATACAGCTACAGCCACCTGGCCACACTTCATCGGTTTGGCCAGTGTGTTGACCTGGTGCCGGTTAGCAGCATCGCCGCTGTATTCGAAGAGGTGGCCCAGCAGCAGGCCGACTTTGGTTTGGTGCCGCTGGAAAACTCGACCGATGGGCGCATTGCCGACACGCTCGATATGTTCACACGAACGCCGCTGCGCATTTGCGGCGAAGTGCAGTTGCGCATTCACCATCAACTGCTTGGCAAGTGCCGACGCAACGAAGTGCGCGAGGTTTACAGCCGCCCGCAGGCGTTGTCGCAGTGTCGCAATTGGCTGGCACGCCATCTGCCGAAAGCTCGGGCGATCGAGGTAACCAGCACTTCAACGGCCGCCGAACTGGCTCGGGAAAAACCGGGCGTGGCCGCCATCGCCAGCTACGAAGCAGGCGTTCACTACGGGTTGGACGTGTTGGCCAAGAATATCGAAGACAATCGCGACAACCTCACGCGCTTTGCCGTGATCGGCCGACAGGCAGTTGATCGAACGGGCAACGACAAGACGGCGATCATGTTCGAAGTCGAACACAAGCCAGGCGCACTGGCCGACGCCATGGCCATTTTCAAACGCAACCGCCTGAATCTGACCTGGATCGAATCGTTCCCCATCGCCCGATCGCGGGGCAGCTATTTCTTTTTCGTCGAGATGGAAGGCCACGAAAAAGACCTGCGCGTCCGCCGTGCACTGGCATCGTTGGAACGCAAGGCGCTGCAACTACGCGTTCTAGGATCTTTTCCCAAGAGCGAACCGGTTGGTTGAAACGCCCGGGGAGAGGAGAAGATTCGGCACGGATGGGCAACCGTTTGGCAAGGTCGCTGGCCGCGTGCAAGTTGGGCGAGAGTGCTGTCCGGTATCGGCTGGTTGCGGCGCCGTTCGCGGTCGACCGGTCGGTCTGCGTGCCCGTCGTGGAGATTCGACGAAATCCCCGCCAAAACACCCGCCGGGTCGGCCGTTGGCCCGGAGCGGGCCGAGTGGCTTAACCGTCGCAGGATCGCGGGCACGGTGCGACGGATCAATGCTCGATCAGGCGATGCCAGCAAGTCCGGGTGGCGCGAGCAATCAAGCCGGGGCGGCGATCCATCAATAGTCGTACCAGAGGCCAAGGCCGACTTGCTGTTCGTGTTCGTTGAAGAACTGGAACTGCCGACTTTTGCCATTGAAGTATTCGACCCCGAATCGGAAAAGCCGGCCCGGTCCGGTGCCGCGCCAGGCCCAACCGGCCTGCACCACCATGTGGCCGCCAAAGTCGACCTCTTCTCGCAGGTGCCCGTTGATGGCGGCGAAGGGAGCACCGTGAATGCCGGTGGGAGCGAAGGGGGCGTAGTCGATGCCGAATTGGAATTCCCACGGTTCGCTCACGTCGCTGTACATCGCCCAGCCGGCTTCGCCATAAAGCCTTAGCTCGGGCGTCGGCCGATAGGCCAGGGCGGCCACCAGCGCGTCGCGCGAGAAGTTGATTCGCATGAAGCCCGGATTCTTCAGCAGAAATTCGTCGCCCGCATGTGAGCTGAGGTGATAGTAACCGAATTTCGCTTCCCAGGGGCCCTCGCGCCACGTGAGCGGAATGCCCGCACGAAAATCGACGGCGTCGACGTCACGCTCGTCTTCGATGTCGAGCCGGACTTGGGCCGAGCCCTCGATATCGAGTTGCCAGCCCTCGGGATAAAACTCGTCGTCGGTGCCATACCGCAAGATACCAACTCGACCGCCCAAGGTGGTTTCCCATTTCCAGCTAGTATCTTGCTCGCGAACCCACGAAGTGGCCATGCGCGATTCTTTCACACCGGCCAGGTACGAACGATAAATAATGCCCGCGGGCAGTAGCTTCCACC
>WGDQ01000764.1 GCA_015493185.1 Planctomycetaceae bacterium | reverse complement strand
GGCATAACTGTGGCTAAGGGCAACCGTGTGGTGCGAACAACGGCATTGCGTGCCGGAAAGTTTCTCGCCTCTGCCGCACACGGTCTGCTTGCAGACCGCCGCGCTGGGCTCCCAATCTTAGCCATATCCGGCATTGAAACGCTAGCGGTGATGTTTCTTCGGCCATTGGAGTTGCGTTGGAATGCCGCTGTGGTGCTATTTGGAACGTCGGTATCGACACGCGATCGCATTCGACGGATAGGCGTCCCGCTCGCAACGGCTTCAACGAAATCGAGAGGGCAATTGGCAAGGCAGAATCCTTTTGCAAGACCGCTTCTCGACGAGGCCAACAAAGAATCGGCTCAGGCTGCACAGGCCGGTTGAAGTGCCAAAGCCTGCAATGCGCAGACTCCTCTTGCGTTGAAAGGCGATTGTCCGTGAAGATACGCCGCGCTGGGCTGATGCACTTGCCACGTGCGGTGCGGAGTAAACCCTTTGTCCACCCTTACGGGCCCACGGAATCGCAGCAGTTGGAGTGGCCTGCGCGATACGAGGCATCAGGTGCTCCGAGACCTGCAATAGCCGCTCGGGCATTTTCTTCGTCCGATCGGTTTGCCATCGGCACCACATTTTTCGGGGTTGTGTGCGGCCGTTTTGGTTTCGCGCTGGAGACGATTGCCATGGCACATACCGTTTGGTCGTTTTTTTCGCTGGCCGGAGATGTCGTGGCCGGGGGGCCTGCGGTAGAGGATACGCCATCGCCGACGAGCATTCCCACAACGGTCGGCGATACGATGAGCGTACCAGCCGAAAGTGGCAGCACTCCCACAACATCGGCGGTCGACGTGATCCGGCATTTTTCAGACAACGCAACTCGGTTGCTGCACGAGCATTTAGACGGCTTGATTTGGTTGGCTGTCACGCTGATAGTCGCGCTGGCAGTCGGCCGGTTGTTGCGGATGTTGTTTCGGCGGCTAGCAAATCGGCTCGAGAGTCGCGGGAAGCGCGTACGAGCGATCGCCGCACGAAGTCTCGACCGCGGTGTTGTGTTTTTTGCCTTTTCCGTCGGCATGCTGGTCGGACTGACCACACTGGCTGCTGGAAGCCCCTACGAGCAGGAAGCGACCGCGCTATCGAACCTGTTGCTCGTGTTGGCGCTTGCCTACACGCTCTACCGTCTTGTCGATGTGGTCGAAGTGTGGCTCGGGGGAATCGCGGCCAAGACCGAGAGCCGCCTGGACGACATGATGATTCCCCTGGTGCGAACGACGCTCCGCGTGGCGATCGTCGTTGTGGCACTATTGACTGCCACCGAAATGTTGGTGCAGCGGCCCATCAGTGCGATTGTGGCCGGACTAGGTGTGGGTGGCATCGCCATTGGTCTGGCGGCGCAGGATACGATCAAAAATTTCTTCGGTTCGATCATGTTGTTTAGCGACCGGCCCTTTGAAATGGGAGATCGCGTTGTCATCGATGGTCACGACGGCCCGGTCGAGACCGTGGGGTTTCGTTCCACGCGTATTCGCACGCTCGAAGGTCATTTGGTTACGGTGCCCAACGGCGAGTTGGCGAATAAGACGATTCTGAATATCGGCAAACGGCCCAATATTCGTCGTGTGATGAACTTGGGCATCACCTACGACACGCCGCCCGAGAAAGTTGAACGAGCCATCGAGATACTCCGTGAAATTCTCGACCATCACGAGGGCATGAATCCGGAGCTTCCTCCGCGCGTTTTGTTCAACGACTTCAAAGACTGCTCGTTGAACCTGATGGTAATCTACTGGTATCACCCGCCCGACTATTGGGCCTACGCGGAGTTTAGCGAGCGAGTTAATTTCGAGATCCTGCGTCGATTCAACGAAGAAGGAATCGAGTTCGCCTTCCCGACGCAAACGGTCTTTGTGGCACGCGATCCGAACCGGTCTTTCTGGGAAGGCATGCCGGTACCGCCGAATTGAGCAGCAACCAAAACCGCCTGGTCGGCGCCAATAGATCCCCGCGCCAATCGTGTCGCGTGAGAATTCACGATTTTCGACCGCGCCCGCAGTCGAACTGCAAGCTTTGCGATGTCGCGATGCGATCGTCGTCGGTCTGCTGGCAAATGTGGCACGCTATGGGGCCGGTTTCGCTCGCTGCTTTAGCAAGTAAGCCAGAAGGTGGTTGAAATCTTCTGGCGATACCAGCTCGGCTACGTTGGCTGGCATGGGCGACAGCGCGCTTTGCTGACGCTCGTCAATTCGATCGATCGGCACGCGAACCTCGCGACCTTGGGAATCAGCCAGAATCAAGACGTTGCCTTCCTCACGCAATACCAGGCCAGAAACGACTCGGCCGTCGTCGGTGACAACCAAGGTGGCGCGGAAAGCCTGATCGACGTTGCGGCTCGGGTCGAGCATGTCTTCGATGAGCCGATCGACGCCACGCAGGCCGATTCCGTCCAGTTCCGGACCGATCTTGTTGCCCTCGCCGTTGATTCGATGGCACGCGGCGCAATGCTTCTTGAATACGGCGGCCCCTCGCTCTGGATCTTTGAGCTTTGCCTTGGCGAAGGCTCGACGGCGCTGTTTCATCAAACGTCGTAAACGATCATCTTTCTCAGGGAGCTGTGCCGTAAGATCGGTGATGCGCCGTTCAATATCGGGTAGTTTCAACGATTCGAGACGCCGCTTCACCGACGTTTCGCGCAAAAGCCAAGGAGAGGCTTTTCCTTGTTCGACCAGTGAGAGCAGCAACTCGCCCCCGGTCTTGTTTTGACAAAGTGCCTGGGCAATTCGGGCTGCCAGTTCGGCGGGCGCATTTTGCAGATGACGCACTAAAATGGCTCGCGATTGCTCGTTGTTCAGTTTGGCCAATTGGTTGGCGGCAAACTGACGAATGATAATCGATTCGTTCGAATCGCTCAGAAGCTGCTCGAGCAGTTGCAATGCCCGTTGGCCGTCGAGCGTTACCATGGCGTTGAGCGCCATACGACGGATATCGTTGCGACGGCGAGACAAAGCCAACTGTTGTAGCTGGTCGTAGGCCTCCGGCAGCCCAAATTCTTGAACAAACTCGATACCGGTGCGCACCTCGTCGCTTTGTCGAGAGTGAAGTAGCTGTTCGGTCAATGTGCGTGCCCAGCGGACAACGAATTCAGGTAATGGCTTCGATCGCTCTTGTGCGGCATTTCGTAACGATCGTAGCACGGTTGCCTGATTATCGGTGCTGCTGCCTTGAAAAATCTCAGCATACGCGAAAACACTGGGCCACTGCGGTTCGTCGATATAGCGGGCTGCGTAGTGCAGGTATTCCCCCAACCGTTCTCCGTCATAATTCCCAGACGAAAGAAACCGTAACACAAACCGGGCTGAATCGCTGCTGTGTACGCCCAGGCTGACATCGGCGAGTCGGGAAAAGGAATCGGCGTCAGCGAGGAGGTTTTCCACGCGGGCGTACGCTCCCTGTTGCTTGAGATGGTTGCGAATCGCCATGCGGACAACGTGAATCAGATGCGTGTCGTCGCTAGGGGTGGCACGCCACAGTCGCAGCAAGGACGCTATATGTTCTGCGACATGATCAGGATGCTGTCCCAATGCATCGGCGGCCGCCCGCCGCACAAAGGGATCGGCGTCTTCGAGCATGCGGACGGCAACCTGATCAATAGCACTTTCCCAAACGGTTCGTTCGGCCAACGCTTTTAGCAAATGGGTTCGCACGAGCGGCTCTCGGTCTGTCGACAGCATTTCAATCTGCGCGGCAGACAACCCTTTGAGTCGTTCAACAATCCAAAGCGCATGTGCCCGCTGCTCGGCTGTGGCATCGTCTTTAAGAAGGGCGGCAACCAGCGACGGGGTGGTTGGGTCTTTGCCAAAGCGGTCAATAATCTCGTTCGTGGCCAGTACACGAATTGTCAGGTTGGGGTCGGCCAGTCGCCTCAACAGCATTTCGATTGATTCGGTCTGCAAGTTAGGTAGCGTCCGAAGCGAACTACCTGATGTGCTGCCGCTGCTGGAAGGGCTGTCGCCACGATAAACGACGCGCCAAATGCGCCCCCGCCAGCGATCGCGGCGCGGATGGTCCAGTGGCACCTCGTAGTGACCGATAATGCAGTTGTAAAAGTCGGCAATATACAGCGCGCCGTCAGGCCCGAGTTGCAAATCGACGGGGCGAAACCAGGGGTCGTCGCAAGTGATAAAGTCGGGTTGCTCGATGGCCTGGTAAGACGAACCGTGCGGCTCGAGCCGGTCGTGGTTGATGCGGCCCGTCACCGGATTGCCGATGAAGACCGTATTGCGATATTCAGGCGGAAAATGCTCTGCGGCGTAATAGACGACGCCTGCGATTCCTGTCGACCCGTGATCGTGGTTGATCATCGATGGCCCGAAGCCCAACCCATCGTGCGGTTTGCCGAAGCTCGGATACCACGCTCCACGAAGCAGCATGTACACCGGCCGGCTGTGGCAGTCGGCCGAGTAGAGGTTTCCCAATGGATCGAAAGCCAGCCCGAACGGGTTCACCTGACCGTGCGTGAAATACTCTAAATGCGATCCATCGGGTCGCATCCGATACGTGTTGCCCGAGTTCATCACGATTTCTTTCCCATCGCGTCCGTGAACACGCGACGTATTGGAGAAACCGTGACAGGCGTAGATCCAACCGTCGATCCATCGAGTAAACGAATTGGTCATGCCGTGCGTGTCGCGATGCGCAATCGACTCATAGTACGGCTCGCGATCGTCGGCTCGAAGATCGCCGTCGCGATCGTGAAGGAAATAGATGTTCGGGATGCTATATGTCAGCGCCCCGCCCGGCAGCGGCACGACACCAATCGGAATGTTCAGCCCACCAGCAAATGTGACGACACGGCCGGCTCGACCGTCGGCACCAATTTGCTGAACGATGCTCAAGGCGTCTTTGCCTGGGCGATCCTTCGCCGGGTATGGGTACTCGACAGAGTGCGTGACCCACAGTTGCCCAGCACTGTCGAAATTCATGTTCATTGGCTTATGAATCGACGGTTCCGACACGACCAACTGAATTTCGAAGCCTGGCGGCAGGTGGAACTTCTTTCGCTGTTCTTCCGGACTCAACGGCAGCGTCTGCGCGACAAATGGGCCATACGGATCGTTCGCAATGGGAGGAGGATCGTTCGGCCGTTGGTCGGCATCGGTGCCAGCGTCGGCCGTCGTGTTTTTCTTGTTGGTCTTATCTGCTGTCGAACGCCGTGAAGGCTGACTAGGACGTGTCGCGTCGTTGTCCGCGTCCACCGTGCTCTTTGAGGCGAATGCGGCTCGCGCCTGTCTCGCGGCTTGGGGCTGAGTGCCGCCTGCTTCTTCAACTTCTGCGGCAAGTCGGCTGGCTCCACACCAACCGGTGAGCAAGCCCAAGAATAACCAGCTCGCAATTAGCCTGTGCCGCTGCTTGCTCAGGGAGCGGACAGGCGTTGAAGGGGCAGTCGCTGGTCGTTGGTGACGCTGTTGGTTTCGTAGGATCATGTCTGTTCTGGCTATTCGTGCTGCGTGAACAAAAAAGGAGGAACCAGAACCGCCCGGACGAATTGACCATCGCTTGGCCATCTCGACCAAAAAAGGGGGGCTGTTTACCTTGACTATGATATGGGATTGGCCACGATCACCGACCGAGGTATGACGGCAACGATTGGTCGGGATCGCTTCTCGGCTCATTCCGCAGATTGGTCTGCAATGACTGCGACAGGACAGTGGCCAAGCACACGGCTGAACAAGTCAGCTGAATTTTCCGACAGCGCAAACAATACGTAACAATACGTACCGATAAGCCGCGAAACGCTGGCGTGTTGCAAACCGACCCACGGACGAGTCGACGACGTAGGGCAAGAGGCAGGCAGATGTAACTTGTTCCTGCCAGTGTAGGTACGGCGTCCAGCGGCTTCAAGTTGCACAAAAACTGCTCGGCACGAAAGCATCTGGCCTGTGAAGGCTGCCAGCAGAGTTTTTCGGCAAAAGCTACCGGCTCGCGGCTTGACGGTCGAGGGTGGCAAGCGTACGTTCGCCCTGTTGCCCGCGAGCAGTGGCATTCGGTCGTTAGCGAAGCACCGGCGCTGCTTGGTTTCCAGTGGCCTTGCTTGCACGGCAGCTCTTGCGTTTGCGGTAGAGTGCTACGTGACCATGTGACGCACCTCCGCAAATGATCTGGGCCGAGCTTGGCTATCGTGGTGCGGCCCGGTTGACCTGGCCGCACCGTGCAATCCGGCTGCCTGCGTTTCCTGCGGATCTCCATCAACTGACCAGCCCTTTGTTGCTGGTGTTACCTAATGTTCTTCATCTATTTCGGTTTCTCGACAAAAGATAGATACAGTCATGCATTTGGCCACGTTTCGCTTTCCAACGCTCATTCACTGTGGTTCAGGGGCCCGTCGTTCGTTGGAGTGGTTCAAACAGCAACATCAGGTAGAGCAACCTTTGCTTGTCACCGATAGTGGGCTGCCATCGACCGAGGCCTACGGGCTAGTGGTCGAAGAGATGGACCGGCTATGGCCGGGCGCGTGGCGCGCCTTTAACAAAGTGCAGGCCAACCCTGCGGAACAAGACGTACACAACGCGTGGCAAGTCTATCGCGAATCACAGTCAGATGCCGTGATTGGACTAGGAGGAGGAAGCGCGCTCGACGCTGCCAAGGCACTGCGATTACGGCCCGCTTTCCCTGACTCCCCTTTGGGGCAGATTCCACTTAGCCAGTTGCCCGAGCGTTTGACTCCCATGTGCGCAATTCCGACCACAGCCGGAACGGGCAGCGAAGTCGGACGCAGCGCCGTCATCACGCTGAGAGAATCGGGGCAAAAAGCCGTCATCGGTGCCGATCCAATGATGCCCGATCTGGCGATTCTTGATGCTGAACTGACCCGAAGCCTGCCGCCGCATCTGACGGCGGCAACGGGTATGGACGCCATGACACACGCTATCGAGGCATACGTTTGCCCTATGTATCATCCCATGTGCGATGCCATTGCATTGGAAGCCATTCGCATGGTTCGCACCTTTCTGCCGTTGGCGGTGGCCGATGGAGCCGATCTGGACGCACGGCAGCAAATGCTCGTGGCGGCCTCGATGGGGGCGGTGGCGTTTCAAAAAGACCTTGGCGCGGCGCATTCGCTGGCTCATCCGCTATCGACTGAGTTTGGCGTTCATCATGGTTTGGCCAATGCCATCGTGCTGCCGCATGTGATCCGCTTCAATGGTGAGGAAGATGCTTCCCTTTATACTCGTGTTGCAGACGCCTTGGCGCTGGAGGCCGAGGAAGACCCAGCGCCGCAGGTTGCCGAGTATATTGAGCATCTGAACCGCACGATCGGCATCACGCAACGCCTGCGCGATCTGGGCGTGCCACGTGAAAGCCTGCCAAAGTTGGCCCGTCTGGCGCTGGCCGATCCGTGCCACCGGACGAATCCTCGCAAGTGCAGCGAGCGCGACCTGCGAGACCTGTACGAGAAAGCGTGGTAAAAACTTCGCGGCCGTGGGCCGATGGGGTGGTGTGGTCTCGCAGTGCGAAGGACCTCAGGGCAATCGAGAGTTCCCTTTTTTGTCGGACCAATCGAGAGTTCGCCGATTGGAACGATTCGCGGGCTGGTGTACGGTAACGATATCGGTCGGTACAGCATTTCTATATTTCTATCTTTTGCGAATGAGCGAACATGCGATGAGTGAGACGACTACCCGTACGGTAGATGCAACGCTTCCGCTGCCCGATGCGCTATGGATCGGCGGGCAGTGGCATCCCGAGGCAGAAGGGGGCTATCTGGAACTGGTCGAACCGGCCACCGAACAAACGCTGGCCCGCGTGCCTGCCGCCGGTCGGGGCGATGTCGATCGTGCGTTGCAGGTGGCTGAGCAGGCGTTTCGCAAAGGCGACTGGGCCTATCGCACCGATCGAGCCGACGTGTTGTATCGTGTAGCGGCTTCAATCCGTAGGCATGCCGAAACGCTAGCGCAGATCGAATCGCGAAACGTCGGCAAGCCGATTGGCGATGCCCGTTGGGAAATTCTGGCCGGCGCTCGCTGCTTCGAATACTACGCCGGTGGCATCAGCCGATTCGGCGGCGAAACCATTCCGGTGGCTGCTCAGGGATTCGATTACACGCTGCGAGTGCCCGTGGGCGTGGTTGCCTGCATTGTGCCGTGGAATTTTCCTTTCTTGATGGCCTGTTGGAAAGTGGCTCCGGCGTTGGCCACAGGCAACAGTGTTGTGCTGAAGCCGGCGAGTCTTACGCCGTTAACCGCTTTGGCTTTGGGGTTCGTTGCTCAAGAAGCTGAACTACCCGGCGATGTGTTTCAGGTCGTGGCTGGTCGGGGTTCCGAGGTGGGCGACTATTTGGTCCAGCATCCGTTGGTTCGCAAAATCGCCTTTACCGGCGAAACCTCCACGGGCGCGCACATCTTGAAGCTGGCCGCTGACGACATCAAACGTGTTTCGCTGGAACTGGGTGGCAAAAGCCCCAACATCGTCTTCGCCGACGCCGACATCGACGCAGCCGCCTCGGCGGCGCCAATGGCCGTATTCGCCAATGCAGGTCAAGATTGTTGCGCCCGCAGCCGCGTATTGGTCGAGCAAAGCGTGTACGAGGCGTTTCTCGAAAGATTTGTCGAGAGCACGCGGCAATTGCTCGTGGGTGATCCGGCAGAAGAGGCGACACAGGTTGGCCCACTTGTGTCGGCGGCGCAGCGAAATCGCGTCGAAACGTATCTCGAAGTTGCTCGGCAAGACGGGGGCCGTGTACTCACCGGCGGCGAGCGGTTGGATCGCCCCGGCTATTTTCTGCGACCTGCTGTCGTCGATGGTTTGCCTTCGCAGTCGCGCGTGTGCCAAGAGGAGATTTTCGGGCCTATCGCTTGCGTGATGCCGTTTCGTGATGAACGGCACGCGATCCAATTGGCCAATGATACGCCCTATGGCTTGTCTGGATCGGTCTGGACGCGCGACGTGGAACGAGCATTGCGCGTCGCCCGGGCTGTCGAAACAGGTGTTCTTAGCGTGAATACGAACAGCAGTGTTTACCAGGAAGCGCCGTTTGGCGGCTTCAAACAGAGCGGTTTCGGACGCGACTTAGGCATGGAGGCCATGCGACTGTATACGGAAGTGAAAAACGTGTTTATCGCCGTTGACCGCGAGGGTGCATGAACGCTCGCAAGGTCGCTGCTGCAACATGCTGCTCGTAACGCATGGCGTAGAATCATAGTCTCAATCGTCGGCCTGTGTCCTTTTCTTGCTGTGGCTTGGCCGTTTTTCGGGCGACGATCATTTTCCTGGTCGGCTTCCGTCGGCAGCCGGCTTCTTTTATCCTTTTGTTTTCTGTTTCTGACGACGCGTCTTCTGCGTTCTCAACGTTGTCAGCAACATTCATCGGTTCCGGCCAATACGTTTTCCGAGCGAGAGCCTACGAGATGAGCGAACAGTCGCACGCGCAAGAATGGTTGCCCGCGTGGTTCAATTCAGACCAGATCGATACGGTGATCGTCGCCTTCCCCGATGTCTACGGTCGTTTGATGGGGAAACGCCTGACGCACAGTTTCTTCACACGTAGCACTGCGGCCGCCGGGACTCATGCTTGCAACTATCTGCTCACGGTCGATGTGGAGATGAACCCGATGCCGGGATTTCGCCTGGCAAGCTGGGAGCAAGGATACGGCGACTTTCACCTTCAGCCGGCGCTGCGGACGATGAAGCACGTTCCGTGGCAGCCCTCGACGGCGATCGTATTGGGCGACTTGCTGCACGAAGATCATCGCCCTGTGGCCGAGTCGCCGCGAGCGGTGCTCCAGCGGCAAATCGAACGCCTGCGCGAGCGGGGCATGATGGCCCAGATGGCCTCGGAGCTGGAGTTCTATCTGTTCAACGACAGCTATCCGCAGGTGCATGCCAAAGGTTACCGCGATTTGACGGCAGCTTCCGACTATTTGATCGACTATCACCTGCTGCAACCGGGACGCGATGAAGATGTGCTTCGCCGGCTGCGCAATGAAATGAACGATGCCGGCATTCTTGTGGAGGGCAGCAAAGGCGAATGGGGAAAAGGGCAGCACGAGCTCAATCTGCTCTACACCGAGGCATTGGAAATGGCGGATCGCCATGTGATTTTCAAGCACGGCGCGAAAGAGATCGCCGCGCAGCAAGGTCGCGCAATTACGTTTATGGCCAAATGGGATCAACAGCAAGCCGGTAGCAGCTTTCACCTACACACGAGCTTGTGGGATACGGAAGGCAATCGCAATTTGTTTGCCGATCCAAAAACGGGGAAGGCAACCGAGATGTTCCGGCACTTCTTGGGCGGTTTGTTGAAATACGGCCGTGAGTTGACGTACTTCTTTGCGCCCACGGTCAATAGCTACAAGCGATACCAATCTGAGAGTTGGGCCCCGACCACGATGGTTTGGGCTCATGACAATCGTACGACAGGCTATCGCGTTGTTGGGCAGGGCAACGCGCTGCGTGTAGAAAACCGAACACCCGGTGCCTACGCCAACCCATACCTGGCCTATGCGGCCACGATTGCCGCCGGATTACAAGGTATCGATGAAAAAATCGACTGCGGCGATCCATATCAAGGAAATGCCTATGCCGATGCGCAGTTGCCTCGCTTGCCCGAATCGCTGGAGCAAGCGGCCGAGCTCTTGGCCGAAAGCCGCCTGGCGCGCGAGGCAATGGGTGACGAGGTGATCGACTTCTATGTTCACACTGCTCGTCTCGAGGCGGCCGAGTATCGTGCGGCTGTGACCGACTGGGAACGGGCCCGCTACTTCGAACGATTGTAGCGTAGCAGTTGCGCGTGAAACGCGCGCCGCTGCGGCGTGCTTAGGGCAAACTATAGAGCATTGCCGCAGGATTCCTGGCCCGGGACGGCCGCGGCATCTTGTGTCTCGCTATCCATTGCCTGCTGGATACCCGCCGCTGTTGCCACACACACGCGGGCACGCATCAGCCGTCATCGACTCCTACGGGCTCGATGCCTTTGGGTTGTGGCGTTTGGTCTGTGATGATGCGCCACGTTGCACCCATTTCGCGCATGGCGCGAAAGTCGAGCGGTTCGTATGCAATATCCAAATGCGGCGTATCGACGGGCTTGCCGCCTTCGAACCGGCTATCCATGGCAGCCGCCAGGGCGCCGGTTACGAGCAGCGTGCGTTCGACGGGGTAAGGGCTTTTTCCTGTGCGGAAGAAGTGTTGGATGGCATGTGACAAAGCACGGAACAAATTGCGGTTTTGCCAAGGACCGACGTAGAAATGCGTGGCCCGTGGTTTCGTTTCTCCGGCCACACTTGCCGCAAAATTCCAACGAATGCCGCTGTTGCCAATCTTGAGCACGATGGCCTCGAACCCGTCGCGATAAGTAAGCAGTATGCCGTGGGGCGGCGCCGGGTTTACGCGCGGGTCGTCGATCAGCTCCTTTAGCGGAGGCAGTTTCTGGGCGTTGCCCAGTTCCGCCGCCATGGCGGCCTCGGCCAGGGGCACAGACCATCGACCTTCGTCGGCCGCTTGCCATAAAGCTTCGGTGTCGAGAAACTGCACGCGCCGGATGCCGGTTTCTGCTCCGCGACGAAATTCGACCACCGACTGAAGCACTTCCATGCCGTGAAAATCATACGATTCCACACCGCCGCCGTGGATCGAAACGGCGGTCTTCAGCGGCGTGCCCCGGGCGATTTCCATCGGCGGACGACGTTGGGCCAAAGGCACTGAGCTACCCGCCATTAGGCCGAAGCCCATGGCTTTGGCCGTGTCGTACATCTGGCGAGCCCAATCCCACCGATAGGAAAGATGCTTGTCATTGTAGACCGGCGCAGTGCGGTTGCTATCACGGAACACGGCGACAATCTCGTCGAAGAACCGTTTCCGTGGGTACATGTGCTGGCCCTTTTCGTTGTATGGGTATTGGCCATGCTCTCCGATCGAGAGCACGGCATCGACCGCCAGCCGGTCGCCACCCAAGGTGAGAGCCTCGCCGATGGTGGGGAAAATGGGAATGCCGAACTGTCGCGACACATCGCGGGCCATGTCGCGACCTTTGGGAAACTGATCGACGTAAAAGCTGACGACCTGCATACCTGGTTCCGTTCGTTGCCCATTGAACAGGTACGGAACCAGAAAGTTTTCCAGAATCACGTGGGCATGGCTGCGATATGTGAATTCAGTAAGAATAGCCGCCACCTTGAGTGGCCGATCGTTTTCTGCTCTGGCCGACGCGCGCCCGATCACTAGCGATGAAAATGGCAGTGCTACTGCCGTGGCCAACGACTGCCGCAGAAAACCGCGGCGTGAAGCGCGAACCGCATTTGCTGCACGAAGAGTTGCCTTCGTCGTGCGCGATGCTGAGGTCTGGGTAGCGAAAACGCCGGAGCCACCACCACCGGCATTGCTCGCACCGTTGTTTTGCGCCGAAGCAACGCGGCAGTCGGTCACGGAAACCGTCCGATCGGAACGATAGCTGATGGACATGGCATGTGTCCTTGCGAGAAATCGATCATTCGTGGCATGTGCGTGTGCTGGGAAGGATGCAGCGAGGCAAAGGGGCAGGACGTGGGCAGTACCGAACAGGCTCCGCTTCGCAGAGCAAACGTTCTGGATGCGGTCGGTCGTCTGCGGCCTTGATCCACAGACACGAGGCATCAGCAGGGCACCCACGGTGTGACCACGGTTGTTGATCGTAGCCTACAAGTGAACGCGTTGCCAATTGGCGTGCGCAGCGATCCGCTACAGCATGCTGATGGCGGTTGTCAGCGACCAGACCAATAGACGCCCGGTTTGGGAGATTGCGCCTCGGTGTCCGATTGCAGCTTTGAGCAAGCCGGCCGGAGATACAACATAATGGCTCGTGACGGTTTGGCGCTTCAACGGTCCCAACCGCCCGAAGCGCGGAGCCGTTCGATTTCTTCCAGGGCTCGCTGCTTAAGTGTCACGTAATCGGTTTTCGACACCCGGTTCAGCGGCAGACCGCCGGGCTCGAGCACCACGTAGTGCAACGGGCGCATGTAGGCGGCGATACCGCGAGCGTGATTCTCAAGCAACTCGCGATCGAGCCGAACCCCTGGCTTCGGTTCGATGAATAGCACGACACCTTCGCTGAACACTTCGTGTGGCGCACCGACAGCAGCACAAGCGGCTACGTGGTCGCGCAGTTGGTCGAAGTGCTGCTCGATCTGAGCGGGGTGTACCTGATAGCCTTTGGGTTTGATTACGAGCTTCGATCGGCCGCTGAATACGAGTCCGCGATCCGTTTTCTTTCCTAAATCGCCAGTGTAACAAATGCCGTCTTTCGAAACGGTTTGGCGATACGCTTCCTCGTTATTCACATAGCCAATGAATACCTGTGGGCCGCTGAAGCAAATTTCGCCAACTTCTCCATCGGGCAACTCTTCGCCGGCCGTGCCGTCGGGATTCATCGGTCGACGGATCGAAAGCGGTGTGACCGGCATATCGTAGCCCACGCCGTTGACCAATTCATCAATGGACCCATCGAGTGGCGTATACGTGACAAAGCCGGCCATTTCCGTCAGCCCGAGCCCGCCGCCGATTTTGGGAGCCATTTTCGATAACTGTTCGACGAACGATTGCGTGACTTGCTGACCCCCGAAAAGGGCGAATCGTAGTGACGAAAGGTCGAACTCATCGTAGTTGGGCAATCGCCATTCCAGGTTGAACATGGCTGGAATCTGACCAAAGCAGTCGACCCGATAGTCTTGAATCGCCTGAAGGCTTTTCTCCGCATCGAACAGATGAAGAATTACGGCCGTGCCACCGGAGAAAAGCGTGGTCATCAACTGCTCGGCCTGGCAGCCCACGTGCGAGGGTGGCAGGTTGACCAGCATGCGCGGGTTGTTGGTCATATCGAAGCCACCGGCCAGGCACATGTTCTGGCAGGTAATGTTACGATGCGACAGCAACGCCGGCTTGGGCCAACCCGTTGAACCTGTCGTGTAAATCACCTGAGCGCCGTCGGTTTCTTGCACCGATGCCGTGGCCTGTTGATATGCCGCCCATTGAGGGCATCGATCAAGACCCTGCTTCAATAGCTCAGCCGCCTGTTGGATGAGCGTCGGAGCCGAAATCGCGCCAGCGATGGTTTCGCCGGGTGGAGCGAATTGAATCAAGTGTTCCACGAATGGACAGTTTTCGCGAACCGCTTCACCAAGGGCTGAAAAGTCGGCCACTGCCGTTTTGCCCAGGAATACGAAGCCTTTGGCCTGGATCAGGCCGAGTGAGCGAATCACTTCCGGCGCCTTGAGCCGTAAATCGAGCGGGGCATGGATCACACCAATTTTGAAACACGCATACTCGAGAAACACATGCTCGGCTAACAGCGGCAGGCTCGTGGCCAGGAAGTCGCCTTTTTGGTAGCCCAATTCGATCAGCTTGAGGGCCAGTGCGGTGGCCTGTTCGTCGAACTGCCGATACGTGAACTGCTTGCCAGTGTCTACCTCGATCAGGGCTACGTGGTCGGGCTTCTCACGCGACCATTTTTCGATCACACCGTGCAGCAGGTGTCGGTCGGCGTAATCGTTTTCGTAATGCTCAAGCGTGTATTGCGGTACACCATGGCGATAGGTCAATTCGGTCATCGGGCTTCCAGGTTTTCCTTTTCTCACCTTTCGACTACTTGAAAAATCGGCGAAGCGAGACAGCCAGTCCGTCGAAAACTGTAGACAAGCTTGCGAGCGCCGGATCCCGTCGCATTGTCGCGTTGAGACCAGCGGCTCGTGTCACTCGGCAGCCGCCGCAGGTTCGCCGCTTGGCGGTTGGCACGGCGCTTCGCTCAAGGTGTCGAGTCCCAGTGCGTGGCTCTCGGCGCGGTAAACGTCATTAGCGTCGATCAGAGGCACGAGTTGC
>WGDQ01000763.1 GCA_015493185.1 Planctomycetaceae bacterium | reverse complement strand
GTGCTGTTATTTATTCGTCGCAAGCCGACGAATACAGCGGCAGAAAACCGGAATACTGCGGCAGAGAACCGGGGCGGGTTCGATTGATGGATCGACCCGATTGGTGGACAAAAAGGTCGGATTGCAGCGGTTTCTGACATTCGCGCTGGTGAATTTGCGGCGTTCAAAGTGGGGTTTAGAAGAGGGTTAGAACGGGGCAGAGATAGGGCAATCAGGTGTTTGTGCCGCGATCGCGGCGTTTGCAGGCGGTGCACGCGACCTGATGGGGTGAGGTGGTTGCGGGGGTGAGGAACCGATAACGGATGGTTCGTGTCTGATGTGTCGATCGCAACGTTCGCTGAGCCAACTGCTCGACGATGCTCGAGCTGGCGACCAGGCCAAGCGCGAGGCGCTGTTCGAGGCGTGTCGCAGCTATTTGGACGTGGTGGCGCGCGGGCAGGTGCGCACGTGGTTGCGGGCCAAAGTGGACGCGTCGGATTTGGTGCAGCAGACGATGCTGGAGGCCCACCGCGACTTCGAACGTTTTCAGGGACGGACGACCGGCGAATGGTTTGCCTGGTTGCGGCGCATCTTGAATCACAACGCGGCCGACTTTGTGCGGCGCTACGCGGGCACCGAAAAACGGGCGGTTCGCCGCGAGGTGGCCCTCGACGCGCAGCGCGAGCAAAGTCGTCTTCGGGCGGCGGTCGAGCCTTCAGCGGGCGACAGCACACCAAGCCAACAGTTGGCTCGAGCCGACTTGCAGCTTCAGGTGGCCGAGGCGCTGAAGCGTTTGACTCCCGATCACCAGGAGGTGATTTTTCTGCGGAACCTGGAGCGTTTGCCGTTTGACGAAGTGGCCCGGCGGATGGGACGCTCGCGGCCGGCCGTTCAAATGCTGTGGATGCGTGCGCTCAAGAAGCTCCAGGCCGAACTGGGGTCGGCAGAAGACATTTTGTGAGTTTTATGACGAAAGCTCGCGCGGCTTGGGCATGGCCATTAAGGCACGGCCCGGCGAACGAATCGGATGCAAACGAGTCGGATGCAGGGTCGGGCGGTGTTGGCCGGGTGAACCCGCGCCAAAAAAGAGCCACTGGTTCGTGAACGCGCCAGTCCGTATTCGCATTGACGATTGGTGCAGCAGCAAGGCCGCAAGGGGCCAGACATAAGGAAGCGGAACGGCCAATGAACGACGCAGGGAAGTCTTCGCAATCGAATGCCGACTCTGGCGATTCCAATGTCAGAACCGGCAGCGACAGCAGCGACCGTTGCGCGGCGACCGGACCGACGACCGACTTGCCCGAGCCAGAGAGCCAGGAGCTTTCGATTCTTGATGCGTTTCTCGAACGCTTGCACCAGGGCGAGCCACTGACGGCACTCGATCGGTGGTTGCAGGCGCATCCGGAACTGGCGCCCGCGTTCCGGTGTTTGACGGTGCTGGAGAGCATGGCCCCCGACGAGGGTGTGGCGGCCGAGCAGGGATTGCCTGACAACGCGCCGCGGGCGGCAACGGACGACGCACGGCGACGGGGCGCTGCGGCAGCGCGACGTGAAGAGCGGGGCGAAGAAGAAGTGGTTTCAGGGGCCACGCCGCGACGGTTCGGCGATTTCGAACTGATCGAGGAAATCGGACGCGGTGGCATGGGCGTGGTGTACAAGGCCCGACAGAAAGGGCTTGATCGGTTTGTGGCCGTCAAAATGATTTTGGCCAGTCATCTGGCTTCGGCCGAGCAGATCGAGCGGTTTCACGTCGAAGCGCGAGCGGCCGCGGCGGTTCGGCATCCGCACATCGTGATGGTGCATCAGGCGGGCTGCGTGGAGGGGCAACACTACCTGGCCATGCAGTATGTCGAGGGGCCGAGCCTGGCCGAGCGCGTCGCGCAGCAATCGTTTGCGCCCAACGAGGCCGTGCAGCTCATTGCGCGAATTGCTCGAGCGGTTGATCATTTGCACCGGCATGCCATCGTGCACCGCGACCTGAAGCCCTCGAACATTTTGCTCGATCGCGACGGTCGGCCGTATGTGAGCGACTTCGGGCTGGTGAAGATGTTTCACGACGACACGCAGCGCACCGGCACAGGCATGATCGTAGGCACGCCCAGCTACATGGCTCCCGAGCAGGCGGCCGCGTTGCACGACGACGTGGGCCCACGGAGCGACGTGTACAGCTTGGGGGCCATGCTTTACGAATTGCTTACGGGCCGACCACCGTTTCGAGAAGAGAATCCGCTTGACACGCTCATGCAGGTGTTGGAACGCGATCCGACGCCGCCGCGGCGGTTCAATCGGCGAATTCCCCGCGATTTGGAACGCATTTGCCTGAAGTGTTTGGAGAAAGTGCCCGAGGCCCGATACGCCACAGCGGGCGAACTGGCTGACGACCTCGAACAGTTTTTGCGTGGCGAGCCGGTTGCGGCCGGCGCGCCGAACCCGTGGCGTGCGCTGCGGCGTTGGGCCCTGCGCGAGCCGGCGCTGGCTTCGCGGCTGGTGGTGCTCGGGTTCTTTTACGCCGTGGAGCTGGTCAACTATGGCTTGGGCCTTGTGCCGGCGGGCTTTCATCAACGGGTGTCGGCCGTGTTGGGCATTTGGGCCGTTGCGTCGGTGGTGTTTCAGCAATTCTTGAACCGAGAGCGACTCGGTGCCGCGTTTGCCCGTCGGGCCAATGCCGCGCGGTTTGCCTGGGCGGCGGTCGATGTGCTGTTGTTTTCACTCATATTGCGATGGGCCGATGGCGTGGCCAGCCCGTTGGTGGTGGGCTATCCGCTGTTGATCGTGGGGGCGGGGCTCTGGTTCCGCGTGCGGATGGTGTCGTTTGTCACTGTGCTGTCGGTGATTTCGTACGTGGCGTTGGTGGTCGAGTTTTACGCCTATCGCTACGATTTGCAGCAACGGTTCGATCGCGCGTACGACCGGCCTGTGTTTTTCGTCATGATGATGATTACCATGGGATTGGCCGTCGGGTATCAGGTTCGCCGAATTCGCAAGCTGACGCGCTACTACGAAGAGCGGCCCAACCGTTGAGGCTCGGTCGGGCAAAAAGTTCGGCCTCATGCTTTGGCCGATGGATCGGCCGGGCAAGGCGAGATGCTGACCGGCGTACGGCGGGCGGGGCTTGTACGGCAGGTGGAAAAGCACCGAACCGGCGAAAACATGCGCGGTGGGCACGTGTTCTACGTGGGTTCGACGCGACCGGGCTTCTGATTGGTGCGAAGCAATCGTAGTTGGCCGGCAATGGGTGGTGGAAGCCGTGCAGATTGGTTATGTGAGCGACGAACAGTATGCGGCCCTTTGCGGGGTGGCGGTTGAGCTGCTTGCTGCCGATGGCCGGCGCACGGTTGTGCGTTCGGCACCTAGCGGCGCGATCGAAGCCGACGTGGAACCGGGCGACTATGAAATCGTGCTGGCCAAGGATGGCTTCGGCCCGAAGCGATTGAAAATGACGCTCGACGGCACGCCTCGCCATTTTCGGCTGATGCGAGATGGTTTGCTCGGATACGCCTGGCCCAAGTGGTGCGTGGGAGGCGAGCGCGTGGCGTTTCGCGTACATGCGGTCGAGGAGTACAAGATTTCGCTATGGCGCTACGGTCGGCGGCGCGAGTTTGTACGCAATCTCGGTTGGTACGACAACCACGGACCATGGGCCAATCGGCAAGTGTTGCCCGAGGGCCACTTCGTTGAAACGGGCGTGGGCTGGCATAGCGGCCTGGGACACGTACACCAGCAAACAGTGGCCGTGCCGCGGCGGAGTGGTTTGTATTGGTTTCGGGCCATCACGCCTTCGGGCCGCTATAGCGCGTTTCCGCTGGTTGTGGCCCCGCCCGAACCACGTGCCCGATTGGCCGTGCTCGCCTCGACCAACACCTGGAACGCGTACAATGCCTTTGGCGGGCGCAGCAACTACTGCATGGCGGCCCGGACGCTCGAACGCCCCATTGTTCACGGGCCCACCGATCTGCCCCGTTATCAGACGGGGCCGTATGGCGAGTGGTCGGGCGAGCAATACGAACCGCTTTCGTTCGACCGGCCCGAGCCGGCGAACCTGGTGAGACGCCACGAAGAGCCCCACGACCCGATCGAGGGCCGTATGCCGTGCGCATTGGCGGCTGCCGAGTGGCGCACGCTGGCGTGGCTCGAACAACACGGCTACCAGTACGATTTGTATGCGGATTACCAGTTGCACGACGGCACGCTCGATCTGGACGCCTACGCGGCGCTGCTGCTGAACGTGCACCCGGAGTATTGGTCGGAACCGATGTATTGGAAGGTGAAACAATGGGTGTTCGAACGGGGCGGACGACTCGTGTATTTGGGCGGCAACGGCATCAATTGCAAGGTTGAATTTCTGAATGCCCAAACAATGCGGTGCTGCAACCATTGGGCGCTAGACGCTGAAAGCCGCTTTCACACGGCCGTTGAGTCGGAGGCGAATTTGCTGGGGGTGGTGTTCAGCGATGCGGGTGCCATGACCGCCGCGCCCTACGAAGTGGTGGAGCCGAAGCATTGGGTGTTCGAGGGAACACGAGTGCAACGGCACGACGTGTTTGGAGAGAAAACACTGCACGAGCGCTGTGGCGAGGGGGCCTCGGGGCACGAAACCGATAAGATCAGCCCGCATTCGCCTGGGAATGTGTGCCTGCTTGCCCGAGGTTTGAATCCGGATGATGGCGGGGCACACATGGTGTGTTTCGAAACACCGGAAGGCGGCATGGTGTTTTCAGCCGGATCGATCACTTTTCCCACAGCGCTGTTGTGCGATCGCACGGTGGCTCGGATCACGGCCAACGTTTTAGATCGCTTTTTGGACACGCACTGACAGAGACGGTTTTCAAGCAGGCGTTTCACGATGTCGTGGCACGAAGCAGTTTCGAAAACAACGCAGGCCCGCCAGACCGCCGGTGGCCGCAATTCGACGGCCGCGGCACGGGAACAGGCTGGCTCGGTTCAGCGTGCTGCGCCGAGATCGCCCGACGATAGGACGCCCCCGTCCCTTATGGCACCTGCGCCCGGCTGGCAATTCAGTTTGCGCGGCCTGCTGCTGGGCATGGTGTTGGTTAGCGCATTGTTCGCCGTGATGCGCAGCTTCGGGCCGTTGGGCAAAACGCTGATCGCGTGGATTGCAATCTTGATAGCCGGGCACGTATGGGCTACGGCCGTGGGCACGTTTCTGCGACGGCGCCACGGGCATCGCGGGCCTTTGGCAACAGCCGACAAAGCGACACCGCGTGCCGGCCGGACGACCGAACCCCGTAGCGTGTCGTTGCGGTCCCTTGGAGTATCGGCCAACGCAATCC
>WGDQ01000762.1 GCA_015493185.1 Planctomycetaceae bacterium | reverse complement strand
GTGTCGCTTCGCAAACGCCTCGGCCGTTGGTTCCGACGCGCCGCGCGGTGGCCGTGCGATTCAACTATGACGTGGGCTACGACGCGCGGTTTGCATCGCCATTGGTCGCTCATGTGCTTGTTTCGGCCGAGAGCGTTGCGGCAAACGTCGGACACTTCAAAAGGCGACAAGCTGCAACAAGCGATCGGATCAGCAGAAGGTCGGTTCTTGCAAGATTTTGCCTTGGACGCCGACGCCAGCGCCCAGAGCCGCCAGGACGGCAGGCGGGGGGGGCAAAACGCTCGAGAAGACTTAACGGCCTGCGTCCGAGGGAAATGTGCCCCGCTTGCCGCAGCGCTGCTGGTCGTGGCAATTGGCGTGATGAGCATCGCTGGCTGCAACGAAAACCGTTCCGAGTCAGGCGCGCCGACGATGCCCGAGGCCATCTCGAACCAGCAGCAGAGCGAGGCGCTGTTCGACTATGCCATCGGCTTGCTGGAAGACTTGGACCAATACAACGACTTCAACAATCAGCAGGCGCTCGAGCAAATCGTCGGCCGCCTGAATCAGTGGATTCAGCTTCAAAACGTCGACCAACATTGGGAGGCCGATCCGCTGGTGAAGACGTTGCCCGAGGCATTCCAGCGGCTCACCGTCGTTCGCCGTTTGGCCGACTTGCACTTTTCCCAGCCCGACGGCACGTTGTTGCGCGAGGCGATCTGGCTGCGCGACGTGGCCCGCATGGCCCAGGGCGAGGCGGTTTCCGAGCTGGAAAAAGCCGTGGCCTTGTTCGATTGGACGGTACGAAATATCCAGCTCGACGCGCCTCCGGAGGCGGAGGCGGCGAAATCGCCGAATCTGCCTTGGCACACTCTACTCTTTGGTCACGGGTTGGCCGAAGATCGGGCCTGGGTGTTCATTCTTCTGGCCCGACAACTCGGAATCGACGCTGTGATGCTCGCCCTTCCCAATCCGCAGGCACCCAAAGGTTATCGCCCCTGGGCCGTCGGGGTTTTGAGCCAAGGCGAGCTTTATCTTTTCGACCCAGAACTCGGCTTGCCGTTGCCTCAGGCCGGTGGCACGGGCGTGGCAACGCTTGGTCAGTTAGCCGCCGACGACAGCTTGCTACGCCAACTCGACCTGGAAGAACACGCCTACCCCGTGCGGGCAGACGATCTATCAGAGCTGATCGCTCTGATCGAGGCATCGCCGGGGTACTTGTCGCGACGAATGCAAATTGTCGAATCGCATTTGGCCGGCGACCGATATGTAACGCTTTCGGTCGAGGCATCCAAACTGGCCCAACGGGTGGCACGTTGCCAGGGTGTCGGTCAGGCCCGCTTGTGGCTTTTGCCGTACGAACGAATTGCCGAACAAATGCATATGACGCCCGAGCAAACACGAATCACCATGCTCGAGGCACTTCCGTTTCAGGTAGCGGGTGCCACGCTTTGGAAGGCCCGCATTTTGCATTTGATGGGGCATCTGACTGGCAAGAACGGCGCGAACACGCTGTATATGGCCTCGCGACCCTCTGAGGTCGAGATGGCCGAGGCCGATCTCAAACCCGCTCAGCGCGAAGTGCTCAAACGCCGCAAGCAAGCCGCCAGCTATTGGTTAGGGCTTGTTGCCATGGAGCGCGGGCGTTACGAGACAGCCATCCAGCACTTCGAGCGGCGCACCTTGAAAGATTGGCCAGATAGTCCTTGGACGGCCGGTGCTCGGTTCAATTTGGCGCGTTCGCTTGAGGCCCTTGGCCAGTTGGAACGAGCCGCGAAGATTTACGCGGCCGACACCTCGCCTCAATGGCACGGCAACCACCTGCGGGCACGCTGGCTTCGCGCTAAGCTTGAGCAGCAAGCCGCGACCGACTAGAGTGCGAACCGACGCAAAACGCAAAGCGGGACTTGCCAAGAACCGCTGCGCCATGCTGAAAAAAGACCGGAACAGCTAAAGCGAGCTGCTAAAGAAAGCCAGACGCCGTTGGGAAGGGGCCGCACCAACGGGCAATCGAAACGCCTAGAGTTGGTTGCCAGGGCAACGCACTTTCCGATGCACGAAAACCCGCGGGGGCAATTCGCGTGAGGCCGCAAGTTGGCAGCAATCCCCCGCCGCCGGCGCGACGCTGCACGAAGTGGCGCCAGACGAAAGGCCAGCCGAGTTGATTCGTGATTTTCTCGTCAAACGGTGGTTTCTGCTTGCGTTACTAAGCGTGCTTGCGGTCGGGTTTTCGCTTTCGCAACCGTTGGCCGATGTAGCGG
>WGDQ01000761.1 GCA_015493185.1 Planctomycetaceae bacterium | reverse complement strand
TTTCGATGCTGTGCAATACACATCGGTACCAGCCCTGGTCGACGCGTTGCGAACCCGAGGTGTTCAATTCAACTTTTGAATGCGACGAACGGCCCGGCTGTTCGTTTACCGGTTATCCCACGCCCATTGCTTTCCGGCTTGGCGTTCCCAGCGTTGTTTCGCGGTGCCGCAAATTTTTACGTGGCTGTCTATTGGAAAATTGTGGGCTTTTGCGCGAGGCAGGGCGGACTGGCCAGCTCAAGCAAGGCCAATCGCAGGCAAACTCCAGGAAGATCGGCCAGTAAGGTATCAAGCGTTGGGCGAGGCAGTTTTCCGGGCAACGCCGTGCTGACAAATGCCAACCGCTCGTAGCCGGAAAGGGTTATTCAGCGGGCTGCCGTCCTCAGGGGCGGGCTGCCGAACAAAAACAAAAAAACGCGGGGCCGGGCCCCCCTAATCGCGTTTTCTCTTCTCTGGAAATGCCCTGCGACCAGGTTGCCGGCTAGTCGAGGCAAACAAGACGGAAATCGTACGCCAGCCTCAGACACGGCGTGACCGGCGAGATAGGGCCATAATCCCCGTTCTGCCATCGGGGCCGATCGGCTAGAATCCACCATCGTTCGGCCGACACCATTCGTGTGTTGTACTCGGCCGGAATCAAAACGCTCGCACCACAGCGCCAACGATCGCATCTTGGCGACCACCTAAAACCGGACGGCAGGAAAATGGATTATCCTGGAATCGATGGCTTTCTCGGCACGCGTGCATCGCTGATGCTTGACTTCGTTGTGCTGGCAATGATGGGCGTGTTGCCGATCATGGCCTGGAGCATCGCGCAGGCCCACTATCGCCGCCGATACCTGCTGCACAAGCGCATTCAGATTGCATTAGCTGTGGTACTGGCGATCACGGTTGCCGTATTCGAGACCGACGTGCGAATCAACAACTGGCGCCCGCGTGCCGAAGCATCTCCATACTACGGTTCGGCCGACACCATGGGACCTGTGTTTTATGTCCTTTACGTCCACCTGTTTTTCGCCGTCAGCACCGTAGTTCTGTGGGGCTTCGTCATCTGGCAGGCGTTGCGGCGTTTTCCCAACCCACCACGGCCCGATCAACACAGCCGGCAACACGTGTTTTGGGGAAGGCTGGCCGCGGCCGACATGACGCTTACAGCCGTTACTGGTTGGATCTTTTACTACGTGGCCTTTGTTGCCACGTGAACCGATGTCGCCGGCGGACGTTGGTACGCTCCGCAGCCTCTGCGAAAACCGAACGGGCGTGAGTCGTCGCGCGCACGTCGCTAGGCAACAGTCGTCCGAGATGAGATTCAGCCGGAGCAATGTCCTCGGCCCTGCCGCGCGAAACCCATCGGCGGCGCAACGTCGCGGTTGGCTGCACCCGGCTCGGCTTGTTGGGTGTGTGGAGCGCGCCAATACGAACTTCGAGCCGTCGCTGTCTGCGCTCTCGTGGGGGTCGGAAAGGTTCGCCACCTGGAGTTCAAGGCGTCGCCGCGGGCGGTGTCGATTTCTTCGACGGGCCATCGGCCACCATAGCCACACGGTTGATCGCGTCGAGAAACGCGATCGCGCTGGCCTCGACCGTGTCTGTCGAAACACCTCGGCCTCGGTAACTTTGTCCGTGATAATCGACCTCGACGGTCACTTCGCCCTGAGCGTCTTTCCCAACCGACACACTGTGTACCTGAAAATCCTTGCACACAACGTGCACGCCGGTCGCCTCTTCCAACGCTAAGAAAACCGCATCGATCGGTCCGTCGCCCCCGTGGTTTGTGTGCGACACCTCTTCATCGCCACGCCGCACGCGAACCGTAACTTCTGGCACGTCTCCGGTGGCCACGCTCACTTCGTAACCCAAGAACTCCCATTGCCTGGGAATTTCTCGAATCTGCTGTTCGATCAATACGGCAAGATCACTGTCGTATATTTCCTTCTTCTTGTCGGCTAGTTCTTTGAATTTCTCGAAAACGGTTTGCAACTGGTCCTCAGTCAGTTGGTAACCCAACGACTTGGCCCGATCGGCAAGAGCGGCCCGCCCACTGTGCTTGCCGAGCACCAGGTCGGTTTTCAAGAAGCCAACGTCCTCAGGCCGCATGATCTCGTACGTGGTGCGCTCCTTCAAATATCCGTCTTGGTGAATGCCCGCCTCGTGTGCAAAGGCATTACGGCCCACGATGGCCTTGTTACGTTGCACCTGAATGCCCGTAATGTTGGACACCAACCGACTGGTCGGAACGAGCCGCTGCGAGATGATTCCCGTGTCTGCATGGTACACATCGTTTCGCACGCGCAGGGCCATCACAACTTCTTCCAGTGCGCAATTACCGGCTCGTTCGCCGATTCCGTTGATTGTGCACTCGATCTGCCCTGCACCGGCCTCGACTGCCGCCAGGCTATTGGCTACCGCCAATCCCAGATCGTTGTGGCAGTGGATGCTGATCACAGCCTGCTCGATATTAGGCACCCGCTCGCGCAGCGTCCGAATCACGCTGGCCATATGCGAGGGCGTCGCATAGCCGACTGTGTCGGGAATATTTACCGTCGTGGCCCCGGCGTCGATCGCTGCCTCGACTACCTGACAGAGGAAATCAACCTCGGTTCTCGCGGCGTCCTCAGGAGAGAATTCGATATCGCCGCAGTAGCTCGCCGCACGCTGCACGCCAGCGACTGCCCGTTGGATGATCTCGTCTTTCCCCATCCGCAGTTTGAATTCGCGGTGGATGGCACTGGTCGCCAGAAAAACGTGGATCCGCGCTTTCGGCGCTTCTTGCAACGCCTCCCATGCACGATCAATATCTGCCGGATTGCATCGGGCCAATCCGCAAATCGTAGCACCATGCACTTGTCGGGCAATTTCCCGAACCGCCTCGAAATCGCCCGGCGAAGCGATCGGAAAGCCCGCTTCGATCACATCAACACCCAAACTCACCAGCGCGTGGGCGACTTCGAGTTTCTCCTTGATATTCATGCTCGCGCCGGGCGATTGCTCGCCGTCGCGCAATGTCGTGTCGAAAATCGTAATGCGGCGTGACGTATTCATGGTCGATCGAACCCTTATACGTAGAAGACTATTTGCAGGATAAAAACGGTTGCTAAGCCACGGTATTCAAATTCGCGGCCTTTGGTGTGCGTGCTGAGGCCGACCCGAGGTCGGCCCGGGTAGCACCAACCGTGCCCTGCTGTCATCGTGCGTTCGCTCGATTGGTAAACGGTTCATTTTCTCTCGTTGTCACACGCTGATTGTCAGCGTGGTCTTACTTTGCTTTCACTTCTAATCGCGACTTCGCAGTCGCGGCATACGACAC
>WGDQ01000760.1 GCA_015493185.1 Planctomycetaceae bacterium | reverse complement strand
CAGCACCACCGGCCCGAACCCTTGCGAGCTGGAAAAGGTGACCGTGTAAATGCATGGGTGCGGATCGCTGCGACCCTGAAACACGGCCATGTTGCGAAAGCCCACGCTCAAGGGCACGTCGAATCCTTCGCGGCCGGTGATCAGCGGCGAAATGTAAACCCGCTGCCAGCGGTCGGTGCGAGGATTGTAACGCCAAATCTGTGCTCGCAGGTCGGCCTGCCAAACGCTCTCGGGCACCGGCACGGGCCAGAACGGAAGCCGCACATCGAATGGCGAGCGGAGTTTGATAAGCACCAAGGCATCGCGGAACGTACCGATGTACAGGTGATCGTCGTACCAGACGCAGCTATAGGCGTAGCAATTGTGCGGATCGCCGAATCCGTTGACGGCGATCTTGCGAAAATTGCCCGGTCCCAGTGCGGTCGAGCGGCGGAGTTCGACTTCGGTAGCGATCACGGTGCAGTTTCTGTCGAGCAGCAGCTCGTCCAAAACGTTTCGATGTGGCGTGCCGTTTCGTCAGGCCGCAAGACGGGAAAGTTGTGTCCAACGCCCGGAAGCACCACGCTCTGGCAGTGCGGCACATAGCGAAGCAACCCATCGCGGGTTGGCAAGCAGTGCGAAAACTCTCCGTAAACGGCGAGCAGGGGTTTATCGATCTGTTGGAGAAACTCGACCGACAGTCCCGAGGTGTCCTGAAAATCGCGCGGGGCAGTGGTTTCTTCAATGAGCCGGCGCCATTTGGCCGCGGCACGACGGCCTGCGTTCCAAAGGCCGAACGGCACGAAAAAACCATCGGCTTCCAGGTTCATTCGTACCTCGGCGAAGCGAGGATCGGCCATGATCGCCAGCAGCGAGAAATCCAGTTCCTGTTCGTCGTCCACCTCAACGCCGGCCGCCTCGAAATATCGCCACCATGTCTGCCAATGTTCCCAGTCGCGCAATCGCTGCGCCGGTTGGAGCAGCCGCACGCGTCCGTCAAGAATTGTCAGCCCGTCTACCCGCTCCGGCACGCTGCGCAGCAACTGAAGTGCCACCCCTGCCCCAAAGCTGTGGGCTACGAGGTCGACCGTCTCGATGTTCAACGCATCGAGCAGCGCCAGTGCGTCGGCCGCCAACTCACCGGCCGTGTAGCCACTGGGGGCCAACGTGCTGTAGCCGTGGCCACGCTGGTCGTACATGAGCAACCGGCGGTGTTCTCCCAAGCGACGTACCAACGCCGGGTGCCAGAATGCCATGTTCGCGCCAAGCCCGTGAATCAACAGCGCGACCGGACCGTCTGTGCGACCTGCCAGACGATAGCTGAGCTTGACGCCATCGCGTTCGACCTGTGGCATGAGTTGGGAACCTACTCGATGTAGCCGAGGCTCTTGAGTCGTTCGAGCACCGCCTGTTCGTCTTCGGCATCCATTTCATAGTCGTCCGACGAAGCGGCACCCACGGCTGCCGTGGCCGGTTCGGCCTCTTTGCAGCGGATTTCCGTTTCGGGTTCGGCCAGCCGTGGCGGATCGCTTTGCAGATACTCCGGCTCGTAAAAGCTTTCAGGAAACGAGCCCTCATAGTCGGCCGGAATCTCCAGCCCAAGGCTGTGCACCAGCAGCGGGGTTACGTCGATGATGTTTTGCAGCTCGGCCCGCGCTCCCGGCACGATGCCCGGCCCGCGGCCGATGAGAATGCCGTGCGGATGATGCGTGCCTGCCGGACGCGTTCGAGGAATTACGACCTCGGGCGCGTTGAGAATCGAGATGAAGCCGTGATCTCGCAGCGTGAGCGTCAGATCGGGCACACGCTCCATGTGCGGTCCGGCAAACCAGTCTTCGCGCCGTTTCACCTCAACAACCACTTGTCCGCCATCGGGGCCTTTGATCTGGTAAAGCCGCTGAATCAAGTCCTCGCGAAACGACTCGTACTCTTCGGGCGCCACGTTCTGAATGAAGATGCCGTTGCAGCTTGGCATGAAGGCATAGGCCCGGGTCTGCTGCCAATCGATCAGGCTGGCATGGTTCTTCATGCGATCGACGATGATCGATTCGTTTTCGTCATGGGCTGATTCTTTCCAGACCAGCAGCCCCTGATCGTGCAGCCACTTGTTGATGTAAACGATTTCGTGTGTGCCGGTGAAGCCGTGGTCCGAGGCGATGAAGACGCGGCCCCATTTCTTGCCGGCCAGTTCGACCGTGCGACCGAGGAATTCATCGATCTGGGCGAAGTAGGCCTCGCACCGCGACTGCACCTCTTTCTCCCACGGCGTGGGATCTTTCGGCAATAGCGCCGGGTCGAGAAACGCATAGGCCAAATGCTGAATCTTATCCACGCCATCGAAAACGATGGCGGTCAGGTCGCTGGGCTCGTGACGCATGAGGTGTTCCATCACGCCGAACCACGCCCGTTCGCGCTTGATGTGATGGTTGATCCACTCGAGCCACTGATCTTCGTCCATGGCCTGTAGCGACTTTTTCTCGATGTCCAGGTCCATGCCCAGCACGTTGACATCGAACTCCTCGACCTGTTGGAGCCGCGAAAACAAATCGGACGGGTAACTGCTGCGGCGCAAATGCCGACCGGGCACGAAGCCGGGCATCGAGTGGCCATTGATCGGCTCGGGCGGCGTGACCCCGTAGTAGTTCAACACGGTAACGCGACGACCGCGCCGCGACACATAGTGCCAGAGCGTTTCGCAGTCGATATCGCGCGAATCGTTGATGCGGAAATACATGCCCTGCGGACCGACTTCGCCTCGGATGAAGTCGTGAATGCCGTGATGCCCCATGCTGCGGCCGGTGGCTAGCGTGGTCCAGGCCTGCGGCGTGATGGGCAGCGGCGTGGAAAGCAGTTCGCTGCGCGTGCCTTCTTCGCAGAACCGTTTGAGGTTCGGCATGATGCCCTTTTGCATCAGGTGATCGAGCACAGTGAACGTGGCGCCGTCGAGTCCAAACAGTACGGTTCGCATCGGTCTTTCCAGAGTGAAAAATCGTGTCGTTGGTTTCGGTGTTTCTTCGTCGAATGTCTTGCGACAAGCCGGTAGCTTGGCCGGCCGGGCTGATTCCGCGAGGTTTCGATGAGTGTGGATGAATGGGAGTCTAAACGCGGCTGTGATGAGTTCCTGAACGTCGCCAGCACGCTTCAATACGATCGAGCGCGCCTGACTGAAAGCGTGATGGAAAACGCTCGACCGTCCGCTTCGCGAGCACTGTCCGCCTCGGCAGTCGGCACGTTGGCCGGTCACGCGGAGGGCAAGCCAAGTGTGGTGGCCTGGTCGACAGCGATCGTCACAACCGGCTTGGGCTTCTTACAAATGTTTACCGAGGAATTCTGCGATTTCAGCGACCGTCAATTCGTCTTTGTAACGACCTTCGACCATCAACAGCTCTTCGAATGGAAGATCGCGCCGATCGTATTTTTGTTCGATCGCCGTAATCAGATGCACCACGTCGATCGACTCGAAGCCCAGATCGTCGATCAATCGCGTGTCGCGCGTGATGTCGTCTGAGAAGGCATCTTCCCAGTCGCTGGTGAGGTCTTTGAGAATTTCGATGATGTCCGCCTCGTAGGCGGCCAGGTTTTGTGCACTCATTCAAACTAACTCCTCGCAGGCAACAAACAAAGCGAAACGACGGCGTTGCCTAAACGCTGCCAATAAATGTGAATCGATGACGGCGCGCGATCGGCGCCACCGGCATAAGCGGGAAATGCCTCGGCCATGGGCCCGCTGAGCACGACCGAAAACCGGCGCATGCTCGCATCGATTTCGACCAGACGGATACTGCGCGGACCGCCCAAAACACCCCGGCCCAGAGCCTTGCCGGCGGCCTCTTTCGAACACCAGCCGGCCAACTGCCAAAGCGATAGATCGTCGGGCGAAGCCGCCGCTGCTGTTTCCAACAGCGATCGCTCTTGGGCATCGTATGTGTCGGCCAACACGCTGGGCTCGAGCGGATGAACCGGCTCCAGGTCAATGCCGACACCGGCGGCTGCGTGGGCGTCGACGGCCACCCCGATCGCATCGTACTCGCGATGGGCAAGGCTCACCAGGGGCGCCGGCGCGCCGCCCAAATCGATCAGCGGCCGGCCGTGCGTGTCGTTCAAAACCTCGACGTCGGCCATGCAACAGGCATCGGCCAGTCGGCATCGTACGGCATCTTTCACCACGATGCGCCCCAACAGCCACGAAGCCCGGGCAAGCGGTGGCCGCTTCAACTGGTCGTAAATTTCACGCTCGCGACGGCTGAGGATCAATCGCGACAGGGCCAGGGACCAGAAGCCCGAGTTTTGCAAAAGAACGGGCGAGCCGAACCCGTCGAGTTCGCAGAGCGTGGCGTGCTCGATGCCCGGCACATGGGCGAAGGCCTTGGTCGCGTCGCGGGTGAAAAACCGTTTGTGCGGTTCGGCCCGGAACCGCCAGAAAGCACCCTCCAGGTCGATCGTCACATCGCGGGCCCCAACAATGCGCAGCACAACCTGCCCCTGGGGCGTGCAGGTTTCACTGTCGCAAACCGTCGTAGGGCCCTCTTGCGCCACCTTGCGAATCACTGTGGGCAGGGGGCCGGCCGGTCGGTGCGCAACAAATTCGAGCCGCTGGACATTCGTGGGAAAACTCGGTTTGAACTCCCATTCGGCGTACCACAGGCCGCGGGCCAATCCCACGCCGTCCATCAATGCCGCCGGCAAAATCAACCGCGCCGAGGGATCGCGAGGAAACATCAGCGACGGGTCGGGCTCTTCGAGTGTGCTGCGGGCCGAATCGTCGTCGTAGCCATCCATCGAACGCACCACGCGGAGCGCAGGGCCCTGGAACCCGCCCAGGCCATACACGGTTTCTGCCGTCCAGCGAGATGTGCGGTTGCCCGTGGCTTCGAGTCGTCGGGGACCTAAATCCTTCGGCGGTTCGTCGGCCAACTCTACCGTGCCGGTGGCCACCGGTTCGCTGCCGGCAACGTCGGCCTCGCGGATCGATACGTTCACGTTGCTCTGGTCGATCCGTGTGGCTTCGACTTCCAGGCAACGCTCCGGCCGGTCGAAAATCACCCAGCGGGTGAACGTCAGATCGCGGAGCGCCGACACATGCTTTTGTGGAAAAAGTGCGGCGGCGGCCTCGGCCATCATTTCGGTCATCAACGCCGCGGGCATCAGCGGCAAACCGCGCAACGATGGATCGCGCAGCGACACCCGACGCCCGAAGCAATGGTCGCGAATGAAGCCGTAGTCTTCCGTGTTCAAATCGCACTGGGCCACGAGCCGCCTCGAAGCTTCGTGGACCACGATGCGTTGTAAGAACGGGCGATAGTGAACCGTAGCCGGTGGCGGCAAAACATCCGCACGGGCCGACGCATTGCCTGCCGTAGTGTCGGAAGCATAGGCCGTGGCGTCGGCAACATGGTTCGCGCTGCTCATGTGCAGGCTTTCTTCCGAACGGCCGTTGGTGCCATTGTCGCGGGCCTGCACATCGTTTGCCAACGCCGGCCACGGGTCGCCATTGGCTGGAGCGGTCATGTTGCCAGAGCATCCCGTCCGACAGTCGAGTGCGAACTGTTGCGACGCCAGAAAACGCTGCATGGTTTTCTGCAACTCGCCGAAAGCTCGCAGTCGGGGGTCGTTCGAGCAAGTGGGCGACGAAGCAGCCGGCAAGCGCACAGCTCCGGTGGCCCGACGATCGCGCAAAGCAGGCGACCTCGGACCGCTGGGCAGCACCGCACCGCTGAGAATTGTGCGATCGACACTCGGCGAAGTGGGCGAAGTGGACGGAGGTGAACCAGGCGGAAGCGAACCGGATGGAGACACGGCGGGCGAAGCGCGACGGGCCGTGCCGCCCGCAGCGGTGCTGTCGGTAGTGCCGCCACTGCCAGAGGGCTCGTCGACAGAAGCGCTGGTCGGTGCGGACGCTCGCTCGTCTGTCGCCGTGTGCTGGGCGATTGTTTCCGCTGTGTTGTTATCGTTCGAGGCCGCTGTCGCCTGGCGGGCTAATTGGGCGACAATTTCATCCCGCAAATAAAGCCGCGGCAGGTCGAGAGGCAAGCGTGGTTGCGGTCGAGGTTTGGCAGGCGGATCGCCGGCCAGGTCGATCGTGGCCGGGCAGCGGCGCCGGTAAAGCTCGTCGAGCCGCAACGAAACGCCGTGGGCTGCCAGCATGCCCAACGCGCGACAAAGCTGCTCGACCCCGCTCTTTCTCGCCACGTTTACAGGCACCGCAGCGTGTGGGCGGTCGGCCAGTGTGTCGGCGATGAAGGTTGTGAGATTGCCCCGTGGCCCGACTTCCAGAAAGAGTCGCACGCCTGCATCGTACATGGCGAGAATCGTCTCGCGAAAGCGGACTTGCGACTTCCATTGTCGCACGGCCAGCTCGCGCGCGGCGTCGACATTGCTCGGATAGGGTGATGCCGTAGCGCACGACCAGATTTCCACCTTGGGCGGCGCGAACGGCAGCTTTTCGAAATACCGCTTCAGCGGCTCGCAGGCCGGTTCGAAAGCCGCTGTGTGGTAGGCCCGATTCCACGGCAACACCTGACACAGCGCGCCGCGTGAGCGGAGCAGCTTGAGCAACTGCTGCGTCGTGTCGGCATCGGTGCAAAGAACAACCTGGTTCGGACAATTGTCGACGGCGATTTCTACGTGGGCGCCAGCCTGTTGGATGCAATCTTGCACCACACTGCGGTCGACGCCGCCCACGATTGTGAGTACGGCCTGTGGCACCAGATCGGACAAGAGCATTTCTTCCTGCGTATGGCAGCCTTCGGCCACCGCGTGCAGAAGCGCCTCGTCGTCGTCGATCGGCGTAACGCCGGCCGTAACGAGCGCGGCGTATTCGCCGCTCGAGTGACCCATCACAGCATCGGGACGCACCCCCAACCGTTCCAGCAGCGCGGCCAACGCACGGTTGGCCGTGGTTACGGCCTCAACCGCGCCGGTCATCTCGAACAGTTCGCGTTCGGCCAGCTCGCGTTCTTCGGGTATGGGGAAGATATTGCGGCTCGGCAATCGCGCTGCGCCGGCCCGAGCAAAGGCCAAGTCGGTCAGATCGAACTGCCGACGAACTTCTGGGAAATGGCGCGCCAGGTCGGAAAGCATGTCGACATACTGCGCGCCCTCTCCAGGAAATACGAACGCCAGTTTGCCCTGATGTCCCAAGGGCTGGGCATACCAAAAGATGCCGCTGCGGTCTTGTATTCGTTCTCGCTGCGCGTCTTCGAGTCGCTCGGCCACATGGCGGAGCTTTCGTACCAGATCGTGCGAATCGCGGGCGACGATTGCCACACACGTTCGAGGCGCGTCGGTCGCTGTCTGGTCGTTCCACTCAGCGGCCAATGCCGCAGCGATGTCGAGCAGTTCGGCCCCCTCGGCGGCTTCCACCCATTGGGCCAGGTGTTGACAGCGAGCCGCCAGCGCCTGCCGATCGGTTGCCGACACAACCACCAGCTCGACCGGCCAATGACGTTCGAGCCGCTCCAGGCTGGTTTCGTCCGACGGCACGTGTTCTTCGAGAATGGCATGCGCGTTGATGCCGCCAAAGCCGAAGGCATTCACGCCCGCCCGCCGCGGCACACCCTGACGGCCATGAATCCAAGGTCGCGTTTGCCCGTTGAGATAAAACGGTGTTTTGTCCAGCTCCAGTTCGGCGCGAGGCTTGTCGGCATAAAGCGTGGGCGGCAGCACCCGATGGTAAAGTGCCAGGGCGGTTTTGATCAGCGCGGCCGCTCCCGAGGCGGGAATCAAATGACTGATCATCGATTTGACCGACCCCATGGCCACGTTCGCGCCGTCGGGGCCACGTTGGCCGAAGCAACTGGTGAGCGTCCGCACCTCGGTCAGGTCGCCTAGCGGTGTGCCCGTGCCGTGGGCTTCAATCAGGCCGATCGATCGAGTGTCGATGCCGGTTTCTTCGTAGGCCCGTCGCAGGGCCAGTTCTTGTCCTTGCTGTCGTGGCGCCAACAGCCCGACGCCGGCGCCATCCGACGAGGAGCCCACCCCCTTGATCAACGCGTAGATCCGATGCCCCTGGCGTTCGGCATCGGTTCGGCGTTTGAGCACCAAAATGCCACATCCTTGCCCCAACAGCGTGCCGTTGGCCTCGGCCGAAAACGGAGCGATACGACCCGTGCGGCTAAGGGCATCGACGTGCGAAAACACGAAATGGATCAGCGCCGGTGTCGAAACCTGCACGCCGCCGACCAGTACGGCATCGCAACGGCCGCTGCGCAGGTCGTGCACGGCATGCTCGACGGCCAGCAACGCCGAGGCACAGGCACCATCGACCGCGTAGGCCGGACCATTGAGATTGAGGCGGTTGGCAATGCGGCCCACCATTACGGTGGGAACCTGGCCCGGGGCTGTTTCGGCGCTGGCCGGCGGCAAGTTGCGACGTAGCTCAGCACGAATCAGCGCCAACTCGTCGCGCGATCGATCGGGCTCCAACTGGTGTAGCACTTCAACCACCTGATCGACCAGCAAACTATGATCGAGCAACGTGGCGTAGGCCCGATTGAACCATGTGCCGCGACCAAGAATGACGCCTGTCTTTTCATGATTCAGGCCGATTTCCGGGTAGCCGGCGTCGGCCAGCGCTTCGATGGCACAGCGCAGTGCGATGAATTGGTCGGGCTCGCTGCCGTCGATGCTGTTCGGCATCACGCGGTAACGAATCGGGTCGAAGCGGCAGAGATCGCCCAAATAGCCGCCCCGGCCGACCTGTCGCGCGGCTTCCGAGTCGCCCAGTGCCTCGGCAAACAGGTGCACGGGCCAATCGGGCGGCGGATCGCCCACCGCATCGACACAGCGGACGATGTTTTCCCAATATTGTCGCGGACCGTCGGCGCGCGGAAACAGGCACGACATGCCCACGATGGCGATGTCTTCCAGGTGGTTTTGCCGGCCGGCCTCTTCTCTCTCGCGCTCGATCATCGCAGGTGGCTTCCTCCAATACGATTCAGCGCGGCGCTACCGGCGCACTCCAACCCGCCGATAAAGCCGACCACCTTGCCGTTTTGCAGAAACCACGCGTCGCCGCGCAGCGTGTTGGCATCGGTTTCCGGATCGACGCGCAGCAGCAATTCCAACCGATCGGTGCTGAGCGAGCCGTAGCGTCGATAAAGCCCGATACGGTTGGGAAGCATGCTCGTGCCATAGGTGGCTCGCGACCAGAGCAGCGCCATCTGCGGGGCGGCATCGACAACGGCCGGATCGATCAGCCACGATGCCGGCTGAGCATTTTGCGGGTTGTCAACTGCCGTGGCGTCCGAAGCATCGCTGCGCGGCGTGGGAGCGACCGCCTGCGATCGCACCCATGCGTCCATGCCGGTCGCATCCACGCCCCGAAGCTCTTGGATCGTGTGAAACATCGGTCCGTGGAAAAGCCACTCGTCGTAGGCCCGCTTTGCCGAAACCGGCGAGGGTTCTTCGATGCGGGGCAGCCGCGGAGCCTGAGGCGGCTGAGGCGCAACGCGCGACGTGAAGACCGTAGCGCCATAGAGCGGACGATGGGGCGGCTCTCCGTCGTGAATACGCACCTGCCACTTTTCAGTGCCGCTGGCTTCGTTGTGGCCAAGCCGCTTCACATGAAGCTGAATCGCACGCCGACCGTTGTCGATCACCACGCCCTTGAAGAGTCGCAGATCTTCGATTTGGTGTACGTGTGCATTGCCGGAAACGGCCGCTGCGGCTTCAGCAATCAGTTCCAATGCCACCGCAGCCGGAAGCACCGGCTTGCCGTCGATGCAATGATGACGCAAGAAAAGGTGCTGCTCCGGGTCGAGCACCAGGTCCACGCGCCAGGCGGCTTCACCGTTCGGCTGCAACTCAAGACCACCCAGCAGCGG
>WGDQ01000759.1 GCA_015493185.1 Planctomycetaceae bacterium | reverse complement strand
GTGATAATACTGATCCTGCGTCCAGCGCTCGAACGGGTGATCGTGGCATTTATTGCAACTGAATCGCACACCGAGAAACAACTGCGTTGAGTTTTCCATCGCGTCCAGCGGATTGCGCAGCACGCGCAAATAACTGGCCGGTGGGTTCTCGTAGGTCGAACCGCTCGCCGTAAGAATCGTGTATACGAACTGGTCGTACGGCATGTTGTTGGCCACCGCCTGCCGGATCCAGCGGCGCCATGCCCACGTTCCCTTTTCGCCCAGAAATTTGCGATTCACCTGCAACAAATCGCACCATTTGTTGGTCCAGTGCTCTACGAACGCCGGCGAGCCGACCAACCGATCGATCAACTCGTCGCGTTTCACTTTCGTTGGTCGCGAGTCGGCCAGAAACGCGCGCACCGCCTCAGGCTCAGGCGGCAAACCGGTCAGGTCGAGATACACCCGGCGAATGAATTCCGCGTCGGTACACAAACCGCTCGGCGCGATCTTCAGCCGCCGCATTTTCTTGTAGGCCAGCACGTCGATAAAGTTGTTCGTCGGCGGATCGGCGGCTACGAATCCGTCGCGGTTGCCCATCACCACCAACGTTGTGGCGGCATACCGCCCTTCGTAGCGCGCCAACATGGCCGCCTCGCCCCGACGCACCGCCGTTACCAGCCCTTGCCGATCCACTTCGGCCACTTCGGTTTGGCTGCTTTCCACAAACGCCTCGGCCGTCACGTCGCGCTTCGTGCCGTCGCTGTACGTGGCAACGACAAGCATCTGCTGCTTCATGCCGGGCAGCGGAATCACCGGGCTATCTGGCAGAATCTCGATGGCCGTCACGCGGGGCGAGTCGCGATCGAGCCGCACGCCGGCGGCGATCCATTCTCGCAGCAGCTCGTAGTACGGCTCTCCCGGATGTGTCAACACCCCGCCCACGTGCGGAACACCGCCCGAGGGTTTCAGCAGCATCAAACTCTGCTCCGGGGCGGCCCGATTGAAGCGGCGACCCGCCAGGTCATCGGTCAGTGCCACGTGATCGAAGAGCGGGTCGTAACCCCGCAGCGAGAGCTTGAAGCCGTTTTTGCCCTTCGCCGCGCCGTGGCACGTGCCGGCATTGCAGCCCATTTTCGACATCGCCGGCATCACATCGCGGACAAAGCTCACCTCGTACGGCGCGCTGAAGTTTCGCACGTGCACCGGCACTTCCAGCGATTGCTCGGCCAGCGTCACCTTCAATGTGGCATCGCCGTCGGCCAGCAGACGAACCATTCGTCGGGGCGAAATCTCGACGATGGCCGGCGATAGTTCGACGCAGGCCAGACGTGTCGCATCCACCCGACGGCCCGATTCCAGCACCGCCGTAATCAACAGTTGCCGGTAGTCGAAGCGGTGTGCCAGCTCGATGGCCTCGGGCACCACTTCCAGGCCCACCACCCGATCGCCCTCGGGCAGCCGCTCGCCTTCAGCATCGGTCTCGGCCGCCGTGCCCACGGCCGCGGCGGCGAACCACACGCAAACCGCCATCGTTGCGGTCATGCAACCAACGCCCACGCGGAGCATTCTCCGACGTGCGAACACCCGCATCTGCAATCGGCGATTCACCGGCATTCCCTCCCTTGGTTGGCCCTTGCGCGACCGATGTTTTCAAACGTCTCGAATATTTCGTAAAGCACCTCGGAAAGCCGCCTCACGATGCCCTTCGATTATGTCCCTTCTCGACCGCGATGAGCAACCCAATTGGGCGCCAAACCCATTTGGCGGCGTTCCGATCGCGTGTCATCCCGGGCGGTCGAGTCCGATTTTTCGCGTCGCGCGGCCGGCCGCCGCACGTTTGAGCCCGATCGACCGGCATGCGGCCTTGTTCCAACGCACTCTGCTATGCCCCAGGATTTACGCCTTACTTCACTTCATTTGTTTACGTCGCCCGCTACTTCGGTTTTTCGCGGCTCAGCCGCGTCCACAGGCTATTTCTTCTCTGTCTTGTTCTCCGTCTTGGTCGCGCCGGTGGCTGCGTCAGACGACTGCGACGCCGGTGTGGTCCCGCTCGGGCGGTCGTCCTGTTTGCCGGGCACCACGATAAACTGCGTGAGAAGCTCGCCGGTTTCGGCATCGTTGATGCGCACATAGCCATCGAAACCGACCGAGGCCACCTGCGTGCCATCAGGATGAAACGCCACGTCGTACACCGGCCCTGATTGCCCCTGACACGTGCAAACCCGCTTGCCGTCGTCGGTTTGATAAATGCGCACTTCACCTCGGCCATCGGCGCTGCTGCACACGGCAAACCGCGAGCCGTCGCGATTGAAGCAAACCGCGTAGGCCCGACCGGGCAATGTCTCGTAGCTGCGCAAGCGGTTGAAATCGTCGCCAATGCGGCGCTTCTTCGTGCGGTAAATTTGATACAGCTTCGGCTGCCCGTCCGCTCCGGCGGTCAGCACGTGGTCTTCGCTCGGGTGCCGCTCAACGCTCATCAGACCGCCCTTCAGCGCGCCCGGCGTGATACTGGTGATGTTGTCCACAAACCGCTGCGTGGCCACCTCGGTCAGCTTCATCGAACGATCGCGGCTCACCGAGATCAGGTGCGAGTCGTCTTTCGACCAGGTTGTATCGAGCACCCAGTCGTTGTGGGCGCCTTGAAACAAAACCTGCTTGCCCGAGGGCACCTCGATTGCCCGCAGCGAGTTGTCGGTGCAGCCGAAGGCGAAACGCGTGCCATCGTTTGAAAAGCTGCCGCCAAACACCGTATCGTGCGTGACGGGCAGCGACAACTCGAGCCAGGGCTTTTCGCCGATGTTCCAGATTTGCACTTCGCCCAGCCGACCGGGCGAACCGCCGGTGACGCCCAATCGCGCACCATCAGGCGAAAACGCCAACGATTCGATCCGCTCCGACATGCCCACCAGCCGGGCCACCAACTTCTTCCCCTCAGGGCCGTAGAGCAGCACTTCGTGATAGCCCGACACGGCCAGCAATTTCCCATCGGGCGAGTAGGCCACGGCCGTCAGCACCGGCGGAAACTCGTACTGCGGCGGGTGCTGCATGTCGATCGGCGTGGCTGTTGCTGCCGGCGTGTCGTCTTCGGCACCTTGGTCGATCCACTGCCGAATCAAGGCCACATCTGTAGCCGAAAGGGGATCGGCGTCTTTCGGCATCGCGGGCGGCTGGCCGTCGGAAGGTTCGATTTGCCAAACCAATGGGCTTTCGTCGGCCTTGCCCGGCACAATGGCCGGCTCTTCGCTTTCGCCACCGCGCAACATGCCTGCCACGGTGGTCAAGTCCAAGCCCCCTTCGGTCTTGGCCGGCTGATGACAACCAAGGCAGTGCTCCTGAAGAATGGGGCGAACGTCGCCGGTATAGCTGATCTTCTTTTCCGCCCGTGCCGCTTCGCCCTTGTCGGATTCCGCTTCCTTTGCCTCCTCTTTTGGTTTCTCTTGGCCTTCTTCTTTTTTCTTTTGGTTTTCGCCCGGCCGGTTGTCGCTGTTTTGCTTCTTGCCCGCTTGCTCCGGGTCCGCTCGTTTCTCGTTCGTCTGGTCCGCCTCGTTCTGCTCCGTTTGCGCCTGGCTGGTTTGATCCGCTTCCTTCCGGTTCTTTGGGGGCGGCGATTTCGTGCCGTCTCGGTCGTCGCTGTTTTTCTCGCTGGTTTGCGACGCGGCGGTGGTTGTGTCCGCCGGTTTGTTGGGCTCGTCGGCTTGCACAGCATCAGCGCAAAGCCCAATGACCCACGCGGCGCACAACATCGCGCTCAGGGCCAACACGGCCCGCGCGGCAAACATTTTTCGTCTTTGCAATCCGCTCATAAACCACCACCCTGCTTCAATACAACCCGCGTCCAGCAGACCATCCCCCCAATCTAGGACGCCCGGGGGCCACTTTCAACGCAAACCGGCTACGACGGCCGGTAATGTGGCAAGCCCGTCCGGCACCGTCGCGCGTGTGGCTGCCGAAACCCCGGCTTGCCGCCCCAGCCACCCGGCGCACCATCGGCGCGTTCCGATAGCGCCTTTACAGCGCCCTTCGTGAGCTTTTGTGCCTCAGAAGCTGGCGGCAACAGTGCGCGATCGCTGTGTTTTGGCGGTGCCCGTACAACACCGCCGCAACAGCGCGCTGCCAAGTGTCCCGGGTGCGCCCCGTAGCCGGCCAAATCATAGCGCACGGTTGAAGCCAGTCGTCGTCACCAATCGGACGATGCACCTATGGTGCGGACTCATTAGATTGCTGGGTTGCGGCAATCAGCAAACGATGGCAGCACCCGCGCTGCCGTTCTCTACGAATCGCACGAGAGAACGAACCGCCCGGGCGATCAACAGCCGACACCGTCGGTGGCCAACTCTCTCAACCGGCTGCGACTGCCGCCAGAC
>WGDQ01000758.1 GCA_015493185.1 Planctomycetaceae bacterium | reverse complement strand
GCGAAACGTGCGTGTGGCGCCGGCCCTTTGCGTCGTGCTTTGTAGGGGGCGGCTGTGGCCTTCCTGGTGGTGGCCGCTGGGTGTTGCGTAGAGGCGTGGAGGTGCGGGCGCGTGGGCAGCTAATGATGTCACACAGATATGGGGGGGAACATTCTGTCATGGCGCTAGCTGAGATTCATGACCTTCAGGCGTACTGCGAAGCGATGGCGCGACGCGCCTCGGACGCGGCGGCCGAGTTGGTAGCGGTCTCGGGCGAGCAGAAGCAGCGGTGGCTTGCTCGGGTGGTCGAGCTTTTGCGGGAGCGCGAGTCGGCCTTGATCGAGGCCAATCAGCGCGACATCGCCGCGGCGGGCGATTTCGGCCTGACCGACGCGCAGATCGACCGTTTGCGGCTTACGCCCGAGCGGCTGGAAGCGATGGCCCGCGGTGTGCAGGTGGTGGCTGCGCTGCCCGACCCGGTGGGCGAGATCATCGAGTCGTCGGTGCGGCCCAACGGTTTGGATGTGCAGAAGGTGCGTGTTCCGTTGGGGGTAATTTTTTTCATCTACGAATCGCGTCCGAACGTGACGGTCGATGCCGCCGTGTTGTGTGTGAAGAGCAGCAACGCCGTGATTTTGCGTGGGGGCAAAGAGGCTGCCCATTCGAACCGCGCGCTGGCCGCGCTGCTGGCCGATGCGGCCGCAGAAACCGGCCTGCCGGCCGACGCAGTGCAGATTGTGGGCACGACGGATCGCGAGGCGGTGGGGCACTTTTTGTCGCTCGATCAGTACATCAACGTGGCCATTCCGCGCGGAGGCGAGGGGCTGATCCGCCGTGTGGTGGCCGAGGCCAAAATGCCCGTGCTGAAACACTACGACGGCAACTGCCACGTTTACGTCGATCGCGACGCCGATCTTGAAATGGCCCAACGAATCACGATGAACGCCAAGTGCCAGCGGATGGGGGTTTGCAACGCGGCCGAGTCGCTGCTGGTGCACGTAGACGTGGCCGAGCGTTTTCTGCCTCGTATCGCGGCCGCGCTGAGCGAGGCAGGCGTAGAGGTCCGCGGCGATCAGCGCACGCTCGATCTGGTTCCCGACGCGCGACCGGCCAGCGAAGACGACTACCGAGCCGAGTTTCTGGGGCCCGTTCTTTCAGTGTGCGTTGTCGACTCGCTGGAGCAGGCCATCGAGCACATCAACCGCTACGGATCGCACCATACGGATGCGATTGTGACCGACCGCTTGGACTCGGCCCGTCGCTTTGCCGCGGGTGTCGACAGTGCGGCCGTGATGATCAACGCCAGCACCCGATTCAATGACGGGGCCGAGTTCGGCTTGGGTGCTGAAATCGGCATCAGCACCGACAAATTCCATGCCCGCGGACCTTGTGGGCTGAAAGAACTCACCAGCTACAAATACGTGGTTTACGGTCAGGGGCAGATACGCGGCTGAACGACCGGTTCACCGAAGCGCCGGACCAACGAAGCGCCGGGGCGCGAGGAGCGGATCCACCGACGGAAACGAAGCGACTTTTGCTCCGAAGGCCCTGCCGACGAGCCGCGGCAGTGCGAGGGCGTTTTCTTTTCCGAAAGGCATCGCGCGCCGCACCCAGAATAACCGGTAAAAAGGGCGGTGCCGCGCACGCGAGGGGCACCAAGCGAAAGATGGTGCGGCAAGCAGCCGTGCGGCGCCGCAAGCACAAGAAAACGGGGCGGCGTGGAGAAGAACCGACGATTTCGCGGTCTTGGGGAATAGGCGAAAAACAACACTTGCGGTCGCGGCGATGGCGCGAACCGTGCGTATCGCAAACGCGAACCGGCACACGAGTTTTTTCGTGAATCGTACGGGAAGGGACAAGGATGTCCGAGGACGTACTCAGCCAGGCTGAAGTCGAAAGTTTGCTCAGCGCGCTGGAAACCAACAAGCCGGCGGCTCCGCCTCCATCTTCTCAATCGGGCGGCGCGCCGCGCCGAGGGCGCGAGAAGGTAACGCCCTACGATTTCAAACGGCCCGAACGCGTCGGCAAAGAGCAGATGCGGGCCTTGCAAACGCTGCACGAAGGCTTTGGCCGCAACTTCAGCGCGGCCATGTCGGCGCTTTTGCGAAGCATTGTGGAAGTGAAGCTCACCAGCGTCGACCAGTTGACGTACAGCGAGTTTGTTTTCAGCCTCGAGAACCCGACCTGCTTCAATTTGCTGGAAGCACAGCCGTTGGAAGGTCATCTGATTCTCGACATCAGCCCTTCGGTGTTGTATCCGATCATCGATCGCTTGTTGGGCGGGGGCCGCGAGCCGACGCAGGTGCAGCGGCGACCACTGACGGAGATCGAGCTGCGGTTGGTTTCGCGGATTACGAGTCTGTTTCTCGACGAACTGCGCCATGCCTGGGAAAACGTGCTGGCGCTGGATCTCAAGGTGGTTCGGGTGGAGAGCAACCCGCACCTGGTGCAAATTGTGCCACCCAACGAAGTGGTGGTGCTGATCAGCTTCGAGCTTACCCTGGGCGACGTGCGGGGAATGATGAATCTTTGCATTCCCTACAACGCCATCGAGCGGATCAGCAGCAAACTGACGGCCAACAGTTGGATTTCCTACGGCCGTGGAACCGGCTCGCCCGAGAGCCGCATGCGGCTGGAAAACAATCTGCAAGGTTCGCTGGTCGAGATGGTGGTGGAGCTGGCCAGAACGAAAATCACGGCCCGCGATCTGATTGGGCTGCGGGTGGGCGATGTGATCACGACTGAAAAAGACGTGCAACTGCCGGCCATGGTGTACGTGGAGGGTGTGCCGAAGTTCCGCGCCCGGGTGGGTGCCCTGAAAGGACACAAAGCCATTTGCGTGGAAGAGGTGCTCGATCCGCCCGAAGACTCGAACGACACCGAAGACGCCGCCTGACTTCTTGACCGCCCGAAGACGCACGGACCGAAAAACAACGGCCAAAGGGGTCGAGCAACCACACCGGCTTTGCTGAAGGAGCCGATTCGATGGCCGAGTTGTTGGTCGGGTCAGACGCCAGATAGCGGGTCCGGCGGCGCTGGTTGGTTGGAACGAGCGGGTTCGGAAGCTTTTGCCTCGGCCCCACGCGGCTACGTCGCGACCGACTCGCAAGCCTGGCAAGCTTGTTCGAACAGCGTTAGCGCGGTGTCGACCTGCTGATCGGTGACGCACAAGGCGGGGCAGAAGCGAACACCGGCCTCGCCGCAGCCCACCAGCAATAGCCCACGCTCGAACGCCGCGCGAATGACCGCGTCGCGCCGGGCCGCTTGGGCCGAGCCATCGACCGGGTCGACGACGTCGACGGCCAGCATCAGCCCCAATCCGCGAGCATCGTTCAAATCGGCGCGTCGGGCGGCCAGATCGGCAAGGCCCGCCAGCAGGCGTGCTCCCTGCTGTTGGGCGTTTTCGAGCAATTCGGTTTGAACCAAATCGAGCGTGGCCAGCGCGGCCCGACAACTGATTGGGTTGCCGCCGAAAGTGGATGCATGGCTGCCGGGCGGCCAGTCCATCACATCGGCCCGAGCCACCAGCGCACCGAGCGGCATGCCGCTGGCCAGCCCCTTGGCCAGGCAAAGCAGATCGGGCTCGACGCCGAAATGCTCGACGGCAAACATGCGGCCGGTGCGGCCGATGCCGGTTTGGATTTCGTCGACCACCAGCAGCATGCCATGTTGGTCGCAAACGCGACGCAGCATGGGCAAGAAGTCGGGCCCCGGCAGGCGGTAGCCGCCTTCGCCTTGAATCGGTTCGACAAACACGGCCGCCACCTCGTCGGGCGCGGCCAACTGGTTGAGCAGCGCTTGCAGTTCGGCTGCCGAGCAGTCGAACGGCAAACGCTCGATGCCTTCGACCAGCGGCGAAAAGCCGCGACGGTGGATGGCCTTCGATCCGCTGAGCGACATCGCGCCGTAAGTGCGGCCGTGGAACGCGCCCTGAAAAGCGATCACCCGCGGACGGCCCGTGTGGTAGCGGGCCAATTTCAGCGCGGCCTCGATCGTTTCTGCGCCGCTGTTGGTGAAGAACACGCGCTTTTCGGCCGAGCCGGGGGCGATTTGTGCCAAACGCTCGGCCAGCAAGATTTCGGGTTCATAGTAGAAGTCGGTGCCCGACATGTGGATCAGACGGGTCGCCTGATCTTGGATGGCGGCCACGACCTGCGGGTGGGCGTGGCCCGTTGAGGTGACGGCCAACCCAGCGGTGAAGTCGAGAAAGCGATTGCCGTCGACATCTTCGATCGTGCAGCCCCAGCCACGAGCGACCACGAGCGGATAAGGGCGCGTGTACGAGGGCGATAGGCGGCGGTGGTCGCGTGCAATCCAGGCGGCCGCCCGCGGACCGGGCAGCGTGGTTCGCAGCTCGGGCAGCGGATGCCGGTCGTTGGTCTCAGGGGTGGTACAGCGCATGCGTAATGCCTCTTGGTTGGGTGTTCCGGAAAAAATCGCGGGAACTTTCGAAGCCTCCGTTCCTGCGGGCTGTTTTGTTCGTTGATGTGACGCGTTGCAGCGATGTTCGTTATTCTGCGTCGCGCGTCACACGTCGCTGCTCATGCCCTGCGCCATTTTGATTTCTCTGGCATGGTTGACGGTGAAGGCGGTTTTGTGCGTTACGGCATCGACCAGCGCCGCAGCCGAGGGTTGGCCGTTGCCACTGCGCTTGACGCCCCCGAACGGCAGATGCACTTCAGCACCGATGCAGGGCAGGTTGACGTATCCCATGCCGTAGTCGCACTCGTCGCGATAGAGCCGCCAACGACGGTAGTCTTCAGTGACCACCGCCATGGAAAGGCCGTAGGGTGTGTCGTTGTAAATGCGAATGCCCATCTCGTCGTCGTCGAAGGGAATAAGCGCTACGTGCGGACCGAAAACCTCTTCGCGGATCGTTCGCAGCCCGGGTCGGTACTCTTGCCGGTAGACGAATGGCCCCACGTAGTAGCCGTGGGCGTGTTCGGCGTCGTCGAGCCGTCCGCCATCGAGCAGCACGGTGGCGCCTTCGTCGCGGGCCAGTTGGTTGTATTGGAGCACCTTGGTTACGGCCGCTTCGTTGATCAGCGGTCCGGCGAAGGAGTCGGGCGCGAAAGGATCGCCGAATCGGATGCGGCGTGCCAGCTCAACGAAGCGTTCGGCGAATGCGTCGAACCGATCGCGATGCACGAGCACGCGGCCTGCCGAAACGCAGCGCTGACCGGTGGTTTTGAAGGCACTGAGCAGCGCCGCGCGGGCGGCCAGTTCGAGGTCGGCATCTTGGCAAACGATCACGGCGCTTTTCGAACCCATTTCGCAGGCGCACGTTTTGTGGTCGCACTGTGCGGCGGCCAGGCGAATTTTGGCGCCCACTTCGTAACTGCCCGTGAAGGTGACGACGTCGACGTCGGGATGCGTGGCCAGTGCGGCGCCGGCCTCTTCGCCCACACCGTGAACCAGGTTGATTACGCCGGGCGGAAAACCGGCCTGCTCGAACAGGGCAACGAGCCGCTGTCCGATCTCGGGCGTTTCTTCCGATGGCTTGAACACCGTGGTGTTGCCTTCCAAAAGGCTTGGCCCCAGCATCCACAACGGCACGGCGAAGGGAAAATTCCAAGGCGTGATCACGCCCACCACGCCCCGCGGCTTGCGACGCACGTAGAGGTCTTTCTCCTCGATTTCCGAGTCGACAACCAGACCGGTGGGCTGCCGGGCCGTGCCGAAAACATACTGCACCATGTGCAGGCCCTCGACGATTTCGGCGCGGGCCTCATCGAGCACTTTGCCGCACTCGCGGGCAAGCACTTCGGCCAATTGGTCGGTGTGCTGGTGGATGAGTCGGGCCAATGCGTCGAAACATTCGCCACGGCGAATGCGACTGGTGCGGCGCCATGAGGGAAAGGCCTGCCGCGCGGCCCGAACGGCGGCGTCGACCTCGGCCACGCCACCGCGAGGATACGTGCCCAGCACGCGATCGAAATGGGCCGGGTCGACGGTCGAAAATCGTTCGCCGCGGCCGGCCTGCCATTGGCCCTGAATATAGTGGCGGCCTTCCCATGCAGTGGTGGTTGCAGATGTCATGGTTCGAAGGGCTCCTAATTTTTATTTTTTTGGGGCGCTTGGGCGACATGATGTGCCGCGCGATATGCAATGAACAGGGATCGCGCAGGCACCGGCGCTGACGGCTCGAGCCAACTGTGTGCCGCGGTGCACCAGGGTGGCGAAAAATCTCAGGATGCATTACCTATCGCGGCCGGAGGCGAGAGCGACCGACCGACGATTGGTCGTGGTGACGTCAGGCCGTTGGGCTCGCCCCACTGCCGCGACGGCCGCGGCAAAGCGCGACGAAACGGACGAACGGCGCCGAGGGATGTGAAACCAAGATGTGTGCAAACGTCGAGCCTTTTGTTTTCCGGATCGCACCGCGCAGGCGCGGCCTTGTGGAGGGTGCCGGGCCCTCGGAAGGTGTCTTCAGAGAATCCAATTCCAGCTTCGATCGCGAGCAAGCCAACCGTCCGGTCGTCGGTTTGCATCGACCAGTCCAAGGAGGATTCGCCTGCTTCGCCCTCC
>WGDQ01000757.1 GCA_015493185.1 Planctomycetaceae bacterium | reverse complement strand
CGGTTGAACCGCCCCCCCGGCGCGTGCCATTGTGCCGCCGCGGCGTGGTGCCCTGCCCCGCCTCGTCCGCTGCCCAACGTGTCCGCGTGCGCGCGGCTCGAACTGTTTCAAAACGGATTGGCGCGGACGCAGCGGGGGCGATTCCGACAGAGCTAGGACCGGTGATCGAACGGCTGCTGGCTCGGCAACTTCGGCAGGAGTCGGGCGCTGCGGGACGAGGCGTCGCGCTACGGACCGAGACGTTGCGCTGTGAGCTAGGCAGTTGCGCTTGGTGCCCGAGGCCGCGGCCATTGGCGGGGCGTGTCCCTCTCGGCCTGGTAACTCGAATCATGGGGCTTTTCGGGGGCTTTGCCAGTTTTTCGCTTGCTCTGTGTGCTGTCATACTGCTAAACTGGCCAAACGTTAGGAAGCTAATCAATGGCCTGCCTGCCGACCTGTGTGGCTGACACACGGTGATGAGAAGAAAGCGATGTCCGGTGGGTGGCCTTCCGCCTGTATCGATTATTGGTCTAGGAGCTGACGTCATGGCGCGAATCGGATGGATGTCTCGGCAATGCGGCCTCGTGGCTTCGGTGGCTGCCGGGCTTGTGATGGCGATGGTGCTCTCGGCGCGTGCCGAAGAGCTTGGGCCGGGCGAGTCGATCGTGGAGCCCTCTGATGCCTGGTCGAAGGAAGGGTATGACTTGCTGATCAACAAGGCATATGTGCCGGCGAGTTTGAATCAGAAGTTGTTCAACAACCTGTGGCGCAGTTGGGAAGAACCTTTGCGGAGTCAGGCTGAAAAGGCCACGCCCGAGGAGCGGCGCAAGCTGGCTTTTTCGCGTTACGGCTTTACCGAAGCGCCGGGGCGCGAAGGGGGCATTCCCATGCAATATGCCGACGATGGCAAGGGGGGATGGGCGACCAACTGCCTGGTGTGCCACGGCGGCAAAGTGGCCGGCAAGGTGATTCCCGGCGTGCCGAACACGCACATTGCGTTGCAAACGCTGGTGCAAGACATCGTGGCCACGAAGCGTTTGCTGGGTGAGGAGATTCCGCCGGCCGAGTTGGGTTCGGCGCTGATTCCGCTCGGAGGTTCGAACGGCACGACGAACGCCATTATTTTCGGCGTGGTGCTGGGGGCGATGCGCGACAAGGATTTGAACTACCGGCCCGATCGACCGATGCCGAAGTTGATTCACAACGATCACGATGCGCCGGCCTGGTGGAACTACAAGTACAAAACATATCTGTACGCCGATGGGTTCGCCCCGCGGGGCCACCGGGCGCTGATGCAATTCATGATGGTGCCGTCGAACGGGCCTGAGGCCTTCCACAACGCCGAAGAAGACTTCAAGAAAATCGAGCAATGGATCGCGTCGCTCGATGCCCCCAAGTATCCGTGGCCGATCGACGAGGCATTGGCCGCACGCGGCGAAAAGTTGTTCAATCAGACGTGCGCCGAGTGCCACGGCACCTATGGTGAAAACGCGCATTACCCGAACAAAAACGTGCCGCTCGACGTGGTGGGCACGGACCGGGCCCGATGGGACTCGCTGACGCCGGCCATGCGAGCAGGCTACAAGCTGAGCTGGTTTGGCCGCGCGAGCGAGGAAGATGCGATTGCGGAGCCGCCCGGTTATGTGGCGCAGCCGCTGTACGGCATTTGGGCATCGGCGCCCTATCTGCACAACGGTTCGGTGCCGACGCTTTGGCATCTGTTCCACCCGGACAAGCGGCCCGTGGTTTGGCAGCGAACGGAAAACGGATACGACACCGAACGCGTGGGGTTGGAAGTGGTGGAGCTGGACGATATTCCGGCCAACGTTACCAACCCGAAACAAAAGCGCATGTATTTCGATACACGCAAGTTCGGCAAAAGCGCGGCCGGCCATCTGTTTCCCGACGAGCTGACCGAGGAGGAAAAGACGGCCGTGATCGAGTACTTGAAAACGCTCTGAAGCATGCTCGCATGGCGGCAGATGCGCGAGACACGATGGATGTTTCATCGAAACAAGGAAATGCCGCCTTTGGAGAAAACGCTTCGGAGTGGGAGACAGCGCCTGATCTGACGGACCGGATCGGGGCGAAGAAGGGCATATTGACAGGGTGTCGGAATGGAGATTTCGCCGCCCTGTTGCACAAGAGAATTGCAAAGCAGACGTCGCAGGCGGGGCATTTCGAATTGGCCCGATGCTGAACGTGCGAGAATGCCTGGTTCCTCCGGAGGAAACGGCAGAATCGTTGGGCATGGGGTGTTCGTGTTGCGATCGCTCGCCAACGTTTTCTGTTGGCGACTTGCTTTGTTTGATTTTTGGTTGTGGGGCCGGCGTTGCTGTCGCCTAGCGCCGGCTTTACCACGCGTGAAGCAGCCCGGCGTCGCATTCTTGCGGCGGCGGGCTGCATCCGTTTTGGGAGATGTGTCGCCGCCTACGGCGCTTGCCGGGAGCGGTACCGACAGGCACGCCACGCGGGCAGTGCGACTGAATATGCGGCTGCGACCCCACAAGCTCGGGTCGAGAGGTGTGTTGTTGCATGTCGAAGCCGCGATGGCACGCGGTGCGGGCTGCCCGAGCGTGCACTGAGCGCTGAACGTGCAGCATGTGGGCTTGCCGCGCGGCGCGAATTGACAAACCGGGGGCGACCGATACGATGAGCGCGTGGCGCGCAGTTGAATGGACCGGCATCGCCCGCGGCGGAGCGATCGTGCCTTCGAGGCGGGAAGCAGTGGGGCGAACCGGCTGATGGGTGCCTGATGGCCCCGCGTGTTTTCCGGCCGGCGTTTCGGCAGGCGACCATGCCGATGTCGATGCGTACGGGCGTCTTTTCTCTTGGTGTGTGATTGTGTGTTTGCGCCTTGTCTTAGCCATGTCTATCCTGGCCACGGAGGTTGCTTCGGAAAAATGACTCAGATCCAACGAGCCCGAGCCGGCGAAATCACGCCGGAAATGCAGTATGTCGCCCAGCGCGAGGGGCTTGAGCCGCAACGTGTACGCGACGAAGTGGCCCGAGGGCGGATGGTGATTCCGGCCAATAAGGTGCATTTGCAGAAGCGGCTGGAGCCGATGGCGATCGGCGTGGCGGCACGCTGCAAGATCAATGCCAACATTGGCAACTCGGCCGTGACCAGCGACCGCGAGACAGAACTGGAGAAGTTGCACACGGCCGTACACTATGGTGCCGATACGGTGATGGATCTTTCCACGGGAAAGGATATCGACGCCATCCGACAGGCGATTATCGATGCCTCGCCGGTGCCGATCGGCACCGTGCCCATTTACCAGATGCTCGAGGAGCTGGGCGGCGAGATCGAAAGCATGCGGCCGCAGCACTTTCTCGACATGGTAGAACACCAGGCCCAGCAGGGTGTGGACTATATGACCGTGCACGCGGGCATTTTGATAGAGCACTTGCCGCTAACCGTGCATCGGGTGACGGGCATTGTGAGCCGCGGCGGCTCGCTGATTGCCAAATGGATGATGGCCCACCGAAAGCAGAACCCGCTGTATACGCACTTCGAAGATTTGTGCGACATCATGCACGCCTACGACGTGACGTGGAGCCTGGGCGACGGACTGCGGCCCGGATCGATTGCCGATGCCAGCGACGAGGCGCAGTTTGCCGAACTCGATGTGCTGGGTGAGCTGACGCGACGGGCCTGGGCTAAGAATTGTCAGGTGATGGTCGAGGGGCCGGGCCACATTCCGATGCATGAGATCGAGATGAACGTTCGCCGGCAACAAGAGGTGTGCGACGGCGCTCCGTTCTATGTGTTGGGACCGCTGGTGACCGACATCGCGCCGGGCTACGACCACATTACCAGCGCCATCGGCGCGGCAATGGCCGGTTGGCACGGGGCGGCCATGTTGTGCTACGTAACGCCCAAAGAGCACTTGGGGTTGCCTGAAATCGACGACGTGAAGCAGGGCGTGATCGCGTATAAGATTGCTGCGCACGCTGCCGACGTGGCCCGGCAACGACCCGGCGCGCAGGATCGCGACGACGCGCTGAGCCGCGCGCGGTTCGCGTTCGATTGGAACGAGCAGTTTCGGCTCTCGCTTGATCCGGAGACGGCGCGGCGAATGCACGATGAAACGCTGCCGCAAGAGGCCTTCAAAAGCGCGCACTTCTGTAGCATGTGTGGCCCGAAATACTGTTCGATGAAAATCACCGAAGAGATTCGCGACATGCAGGCCGGTGAGAAGCCGCTGGTGACGATCGAAGGCCTCGATGGTTCGTCCTGATGCGCGTGACGTGCCGCGGCATGGATTTTGACGCACCCCACGGCGTGCGGGGTTGCGCACTTCAACCGCAGTTTGTCAGCGAGGCGTACGCGTCGCGGGCGCGATGCGCATGAGTGGCGGTGGGCGGTGCGCACCACGAAGTACCCGTTTCACCCATTGGCCGGCACAGGTGGCGTTTTTGCTTCTCACAGTGCCGCAGGGGCGGTGTTCCTGAGGGTGTGGAGGCTTACCGGGCGAATG
>WGDQ01000756.1 GCA_015493185.1 Planctomycetaceae bacterium | reverse complement strand
GATATGACCTGGACGGTTAAGAAAGTAAACCCCGACGGTTCGGCAGAGGTCGGGCAGTCGATCGATCGATTGCAGTTGATGATCAATAGCCCGCTAACTGGTGAATTCAAGTACGACTCGAAGGAAGCCGCCGAGAAAAAAGACGAAGAGCAAGAGAGCGAAGAGTCGGCAACTCCTGGGCCGGGCGGCCAGATTGCGCAGCAGTTTGTGCCGATTCTCGAGAAGCTGATCGGCAAAGAGATCACCATGACGATCACGCCGCAAGGCGAGGTAAAAGACATCAAACTGCCGGAGGAGCTGATTGCCCTGTTGAACAACCGCAGCGAGCAGGGGGGCGGTCGTGGTTCGTTTTTCGCCATGCTGATGGGTGGCGGCTTCAGCGAAGACAGCATCAAAGAGCTGCTCCAACGCACCGTGACACTGTTGCCCAAAGAGGTGCCGAGCACCGATACGCAGTGGTCGCGCGAGTTTGTCACCAAGCTTGGCGACGCCGGCGAACAAAAAACGGTGACGAAATTCGCATACGAAGGCGTGGAAGAGCGGGACGGCAAGAAGCTGGCCAAGATCGCAACCACCGACGAGACGACCATTGAGCTGAAAGAAGATTCCGATGCCGACATCGAGTTGGAAATCGTGGAACAAGACGCCGGTGGCGAAATCTTGTTCGACGTGGATGCCGGCCGTGTTGTCGAGGCCAAAGCCACGCTCAAGATGGAGATCGAAGGCGATTTCATGGGCAACGAGATCTATCAGGAGCGTGAATCGACCACGATCTTGGTGCAGGGCACAAGCGACAATTTGCCAAAAGCCGACGAGGAGGAAGACGCTTCATCCGACGACTCGAGCGATGCCAACTAACGGCGCTGCCAGCTGCATCGTGTGCGGCGGCTTGCTGCGGCCGACACGCGAGTGTGGCTGAAAAACGTTACTGATTGCGGCCAATCGCTGTAAATCGCTGGGCCGCACGGCGAAGCAACGCGCACTCGCCGTGCGGCCCTTTTTTGGGATTTCCCCCTTGTTTGGAGGGGCGCTCAGGCCCCAGGGAATCCGCATCTCCTTTTTTCGAAAAGGGTTATGAAATTCGCTGCGATTCCGCGGCGAATGCGCAGACTCTTGCCGCCGGTGGTGGTACACTGGCACCTTTCTAGTTCGCGACAAGTCCTCGGGGCGAAGCGGCCGATGACCTACAGTTGAAGGGCATACTTGTCAGAGAGCCCTGCGTCGATCGGCACGCTATGGTGCGAAGCTGCTACTGCAAGCAATCGCGACGTATCGAGAACATCGATTGGGAAACGCCTCTGATCCGACGCTGATCTGAATCGAAGCCCACGTTCGGCTGTCTTGCTCTGAACGAGCGTCTCTTTGTCCGGCTCGGACATCTCCGCAGGTTTTTCGTATGTCGCGTCACGATTTTGTCGATTGCGTGCGGCGCTGCCGTCCTGCGGTGGTTCCCTCGCTGCTGATGTGCGACTTCGCCAATCTCGAAGACGAGCTTCGACGCTTGGAGGCGGCCGATGTCCGCTTGTTGCATCTTGATGTGATGGACGGTCACTTTGTTCCGAACCTGACTTACGGACTGCCCATTGTCGAGGCGATCGACCGCACCACGTCGCTGCCGCTCGATGTGCACCTGATGATTTCCAACCCGGCGAAGTACGTGCAGCGATTTGTCGAGGCGGGGGCCGATCAGGTAACGGTTCATATCGAGGCCGACGATCCGATCGAGCAGGTTTTGCAGCAGATTCGCGCGGCCGGTGCGGCAGCGGGACTGGCGTTGAACCCTCCTACTCCGCTTGCGAAGATCGAACCCCTATTGCCACTGTGCGACACGGTGCTGGTCATGAGCGTGATGCCCGGATTTGGTGGGCAGGCGTTCAATCCTGTAGCGCTGCAGAAGCTCAAGACGCTTAATGAACAAAGAGACGCCGAAGGCCCGCTGCTGGAAGTTGACGGCGGCATCAACGACGAGACAATCGGCCCGGCGGTTGAATCAGGTGCCGACCTGCTGGTGGTAGGTTCGGCGATTTTTCGTCATCACGACTATGGCGAGCAAGTGGCACGGCTTAGCCGCTTGGCCCGCCAGCATCACGTGGCCCAGAGATAACCATCATGGTCCAAATCGTGTTGATTCGTGCCGGCGCGACCGACTTCGACGAACAAGGCCGCATTCAGGGAACGCTGGACATTCCGCTTTCGTCGGCGGGAAAAGATGCCGTGGCCCGGCTGAGCGAGCAACTGCGAACGGCAGATCTCGATGCGTTGTACAGCGCCAGTTGCCAGTCGGCTGTCGAAACGGCTGAAATCATCGCTCGCGAACTGGGCGTCAAAGCGAAGAAAATCGACGCGCTGAAGAATGTCGATCATGGGCTGTGGCAGGGCATGCTGGTCGACGAAGTGCGGCGCAAGCACCCTAAAGTGTTTCGACAGTGGCAGGAAGAGCCCGAGCGCGTTTGTCCGCCCGAGGGTGAAATGGTTGGCGAAGCTCGCCAACGGATCGCTCAGGCATTGAAAAAAGTGCTCAAGAAGCACAAGAAGGGTAAGATTGGAATTGTGGCGCCCGAGCCGCTGGCCAGCCTCATTGCCTCCTACTTGACCGACACGGACTTGGCGCATCGTTGGCCGACGGTAAACGGCCATGCGACGTTTCAATGGATCGTTCCCGAGACGGAGCAAGCGGTTGCAAGCGATACGCCGTAGCATGCGGCCTCGCCCATTGCTGCACCAGGCAAGGTAGCCGGGTGGGTGCGCTGGCCTGCTGGCGATCGCAAGGGCGTCGGTAGCCCCCCTCGCCCACTCACCGACCCAGCGTGTCTCTCGGACGAGGGGGGCACGTGGATCGGTTCCCTGAGTTTCCATGAGTCCCTTTTACTTAACCTGTCAGGGATTGCACCAACGATGGTTTCTCACAAATCGCACGCGCCGACCAAACCGAAACGCGGAGTTCCTGAAGGCCTTTGGAAACGTTGTCCGGGCTGCCAGGCCACGATTTTTCGCAAAGAAGCGGAAAAGCGGCTCGGTGTGTGCCCCGAGTGCGACTACCACTGGTATGTATCGGCCCGACAGCGCGTCGAACAGTTACTCGATGAAGGCACCTTTGAAGAGTGGGACGCCCAGTTGGAACCGACCGATCCGCTCGGCTTCGCCGATCGCAAGCCGTATCACGAGCGGTTGAAAAGCGAACAGAGCCGCACCGGATTGCGTGAAGCGGCCGTGACAGGCACCGGTATGATTCGCGCCCGGCGCGTGGCTTTTGGCGTGACTGATTCGGCCTTCATCATGGGCAGCATGGGCTCGGTAGTGGGCGAAAAACTCACGCGTCTCATCGAACGGGCGACCGAGCAGAATTTGCCCTTGATCATCATCAGCGGGTCCGGCGGCGGCGCGCGAATGCATGAAGGCATCTTATCGCTGATGCAAATGGCCAAAGTCTCGGCGGCGTTGGCACGCTACGACAAGGCCGGAGGGCTGTTCATCTCGGTGCTGACCAATCCGACGATGGGCGGCGTGGCGGCCAGCTTCGCCTCGTTGGGCGACGTCGTGTTCGCCGAGCCCAAGGCGCTGATCGGCTTTGCTGGTCCGCGAACCATCAAGGCCACGATTCGCATCGAACTGCCCAAGGGCTTTCAAACCAGCGAGTTTCTGCTCGAGCACGGATTCATCGACCGCATTGTGCGCCGTTCAGACTTGAAGAGCGAAATCGCCCGGACGATCGACTACTGCGGCAAATAGGCACGTGCGCAGGCAACCGATGCCACGCACAGGCCAAACCGCGCCAACGCGCGCGGTTCGATCTTCTGTAGTCAACCAACCACGCGCCGATGATCCCCGCGTGCCGGCAACATCTGCGACGCTTTGTAGCTGGACCGTTTTTTTCCGTCCGCCGCTCGCTCCCGGCCTGTGATATGTGCGTGCCGGAGTTTGCTATGGTCGCAGCGTGTCGCTTTGGCTTTGCTGAGCCGGTGGTTCCTCATCTTTGCGATATGCATTCTCTTGTTCTGCTCGCGACGGGCTCATAAATTGGAATAGTCGTCAGCAGGCGTACAGGAGCACGCGCCTCGCCGATTTCAGGGGCCTGTTGCAGCAACGTCGTGCATTTCTGCGAGCTTGCCGACGGTGTGTGCTGAACCGTTGCGTCGCGGACAGAGTCTTGTTCTTTGGGGTGGGCATAATCGGTTGGCGACACGTCAGCGGGTGTTGACAAACGGGACAAGAGAACGGCATGGGCATTCTCGGAAACCTGAAAAGCCTGCTCGGCGGAGGCCGCGTCGATATCCGGTCGCGGTTCGAGATTCTTCGTGAGGCCATTTCGGGAACGATGTCCGACTTTTACATGGCCCGCGACCGCAAAACGGGGCAAATTGTCGGTCTGAAGGTGCTCGATGCCAAGAAAACCGCTGATTTCGAGGCCCGCTTCAAGGGGTTGAACAAACCGTCCGAGGGCGAAATCGCCATTCAATTCGATCACCCGAACATTGTCAAAACGCTAGAGCACGGTCTGACGACCCGAGGCCAGCAATATCTGGTGATGGAGTTTCTCGACGGGCAGGGCATGAACTCGTTGCTCATCGGCCGGAACGAGCGCGTGCTGGCAGGCAACCGGGTCGAGCTGATCCGACAGGCTGCCGAAGCGGTGCGGGCGGTTCATGCGGCCGGCTTCATCCATCGCGACGTGTGCCCGCGCAATCTGATGGTGCTGGACGAAGGTAAGCGACTCAAACTGATCGATTTCGGGCTCACCGTTCCCGCCCATGGTCGATTTCTTGAACCGGGAAATCGTACCGGCACGCCGAACTATATGGCTCCTGAACTGGTTCGGCGTCAGCGGACCGATCAGCGGCTCGACGTCTTTTCGTTCGGTGTAACTGCCTACGAAATCATGACCTACGAGTTGCCATGGCAGCGGGGCACCACGGGCCAAGCGGCCATGAGCCACGCCACACGGCCGCCGGTCGATATTCGAGAGTATCGACCTCGCATCAATCGCACGCTGGCCACAGCGATTAGCCGCTGCATCGAGCGCGACGTGGCACAGCGGTGCCCGTCGATGGATCAGTTTCTGAAAATGATCCGCAAAGTACGCGACGAAGACGAGCCGGAATGAGCCGCTGGTGCACGCGCCGCGCCGGTCGGTTCGTCGTGCTGCCACCTCGCTTGCCGCTGCGACAAAGGCCGGTGCGATGCCGAAAAATGGTGCCGTGACAAGTATTTTTCCCGATGCGGTGCGGTTGATGGCTGGTCGCGTTGTTTTTTATACTGTTGGGCTACTTTGTGCCGGCGCCAGACCGCTGCCAGATGGTTGTGCTGGTCTTTTGCGGCACGGCGGCGGACAGGTGTTTTTTTCAAACCGAATCGGGACAGGCGACCGTCGGCGCCTGGGATCCCATTGCTACACATTCGTTGGGAGATAGCCCCATGACCATGGATAAGAGCCTCAAGCGCCGGGCATCGCTCGTACGCGCCCGCAGCGTGCTCACCCGCGCCGAGCGACTCGAGCGACTCAAGCAAACCGATCGTTGGCACGAGGGCGACAGCCCTTTCGGCCTGCCAAAGGTGCGCGTGTTCAAGCTCGTGATGAAGAAGAAGAAAAAGAAGAAGAAAGAAGAGGAAGGCGAAGAGAAAAGCGACTGAGCCGCTTCGTTTGTTTCGCCGCGCTTGTTGCGCCCCTGTCTTGCCGGTGCTTCTCGTTCGCGGTTGCGGTCGGTCTGGGCTACAACCGGTCGCGCGTTTCGAAAACCCGCCCGGCTTCCTTGGTCGATACAGGGTTGCATGTGAAGCCGCTATCGCGCGAATCGGCACGGGCGGCGCAAACGAGTGCCCCGTACCGATTGCATGGCAGGACGGAAGCGCCGATTTGGTACGACAAACCGCGGGCAGGGCAAGGTCTGCGAGGCACGGGGGCTCGTCGCGAACTACGCGTGCCCAAGCTGCTCGAAGCGGCATGACGAGCGGCGGTTCGTCGATTCGATCGCTTCTTCTCGGCCCGCGCGTATTTCGCATTGTTCCGCAATCCGTTTTCCTGAACGCCATGGCTGCTGGCCGCACGCGTTCCGTTTTGCTGGTTGCCTCATCTGCTGGGGTTCGCATGCGGCTACCATTGTCGGCGCGGCGTACCCGGTTACACCGTGCCTTGCGGTTTCTCTTCTTTTGTCAGCTTCCTTTGGTGATTTCTTGCTTGATGGATCGCGGTACAGTGCGAGGCACCGCCGCCTGCGTTCTCGAACATCTTGACTCTGCGGCGTCGCGTGTCAGACTGCGAGGCAAGCTGTGCCTGTGGTCTTCTTGTTGAAGATGCGTTGAGCCGAGCCTTCGCCCGCTGCACTGGCAGGCCCCGATGCCAGCGTTTGTGGCGGCCCAAGAGTCGTGCCTGCTGCTGGCGTGGTTTGCGGTTTGGCGGCTGGTCGCACGGCCGGGCTGCTATTCTTGAATCGATGGATTGGACCGTTTTCGTTCGATGAAACTGCCGCACCCGGCACACCGCTTCACGCAACCGCTGCCCTATGGAGCCATTGTCCGCGATGGGGGCGTGCAGTTCGTCGTATTCAGTCGCTCGGCAACAGCGATGCGGGTGCTGCTGTACGATCGCGTCGCGGACCGCGAGCCGAAGCACATCGTCGATTTCGATCCGGACGACGACCGATGGGGCGATGTGTGGAGCGTGTTCGTGCCGGGCGTTGGAGCAGGGCAGTTGTACCACTTTCAGGCTGATGGTCCTTACGAGCCGGCGAAGGGGCTCCTGTTCGACGGCAAGGCCCGACTGATTGATCCTTATGCTCAGGCACTGGCCGGCGAATTTCAACCGGCCGACGACGGTATCATTCGGCCGCCGAAATGCGTGGTGATTGACGACGATTACCCGTGGGCACACGATCGGCACCTGCGGCGCCCGCTGTCGGAAACCGTCATTTACGAAATGCACGTGCGCGGTTTCACGCGATCCAAATCGAGCGGCGTGGACCACCCCGGCACATATCTGGGAGTGATCGAAAAAATCCCATATTTGCAGTCGCTAGGTGTAACGGCTGTAGAACTGATGCCGGTACACGAGTTTCCCACCAATGCGCCCGACGGTCGTCATCCGAAGTGCGTCAACTACTGGGGATACGACCCACTGGCTTTTTTTGCACCGCACCGGGGCTACGCATCGAATCATGCTCCGGGCGCTCAGGTGCGCGAATTCAAGCAAATGGTCGAAGCGCTGCATCAGGCCGGCATCGAGGTGATTCTCGACGTCGTGTTCAACCACACGGCCGAGGGGAACGAGCAGGGGCCGATTCTCAGCCTCAAGGGGCTGCAAAACAATGTGTACTACATGCTCGACGAGCAGGGTCGTTTTCGCAATTTTTCTGGTTGCGGCAACACGATCAACGGAAATCACCCAATCGTGCGCGAGATGCTGTTCTTGTGCTTGCGTCACTGGGTGTTGAACTATCGTATCGATGGTTTTCGTTTCGATTTGGCCTCGATCCTCAGCCGCGATCGCGATGGTCGGTTGACCCCCAATCCGCCGGTGGTTGAGGCCATTGCCGAAGACCCGTTGCTGGCCGAAACCAAATTGATTGCCGAAGCATGGGATGCGGCCGGCGCGTATCAGGTGGGTTCGTTTCACACACTGCGGTGGGCGGAATGGAATGGCCGCTATCGCGACGATGTGCGTCGCTATTGGCGAGGCGATCCGCACATGACGCCGCTGCTCGCCACACGGCTGGCCGGATCGAGCGACCTTTATCAGGCCAGCGGACGCCACCCGTATCACAGCATCAATTTCATTACCTCGCACGATGGGTTCACGCTCAACGATCTGGTGAGCTACCTCGAAAAGCACAACGAAGCCAACGGCGAGAACAACCAGGACGGAGAAAACAACAACTACAGCATCAATTACGGTGTTGAAGGCCCGACGCGAAACCGGAAGATCCAACGCCTGCGCCAGCGGCATATCAAGTGTCTGTTGGCCACGCTGCTGCTCAGCCAAGGCGTGCCCATGGTGCTGATGGGCGATGAGTGCCGACGAACTCAGCGCGGCAACAACAACGCCTACTGCCAAGACAACCCCATCTCGTGGTTCGATTGGAAGCGCGTGCGCCGCTACGAGGGATTGGTCCGCTTCTGCCGCGAACTGATCCACTTTCGGCGGCGCGAGCCCACCGTGCGTCGCACCAGTTTTTTAACCGGCGAGCCGGTGGGACCGGACCAATTGCCCGATGTGGCGTGGTACAACGCCGAAGGGCTCGCCTTCGATTGGTCGTCGAACGACCCCAGTCTGCTGTGCGCGTTGGCTGCCTTTGATGAGCCACCGATCCGAGGCCATCACCTTTTGATTTTGCTGCACGGGGCGCTCGAACCCCGTTCGTTCGTCGTGCCGGAGCATCTACGGGCCTGGTCATGGCGGCAGTTTGTCGATACCTCGGCCGATTCACCGAACGACATCTTTCCCGAGCTCGATGGCCCCCCGTTGCCCGAGACCGGTACGCTGGAAGTACCGGGGCGAACTCTGATCTGCTACGTGGCACCGCAAAAGGCCACATAGCGGCCAGCGGCTGTAGTTGGCGTGTGTTTCCTACTCCCTATTCAGAGGGGGGGCACACAGCGCGGGTGCCCCCCATCCGTCAACCGGCATCATTTTTTGTGGCGAAACATCCGATATCTATCGGATAGATGCCCTCTCGCCGCCCGCTGTGCAGGGCAGCCTCAAGTAGCCCCCGTACCGGTCCATGTGTGTGGTCGGAACAGTCGTCGCGAAGGCGGCCACGCTTTCCGGTTGCACTGCCCACGGCCGCGCGCTGGTGGTGCAAAAGATCGCGTTCTTCTTTGATCTCAATTCTCAATACCTATTCTTCTCCTCGGGAGTGCCATCCTATGTGGCGACATTTCCGCGCGGCGGTTGTCGTGTTGATCCTGGTGGTCGGCACATCACAAGGCGCTGAGATCTCGTGGTTTCACAGTCCTGACAAGGCGTTGGCCGCCGCCGAAACCTCGCAGCGCCCCTTGCTCTTATTTGTTGGCAGCAAGCACTGCCGCTATTGCCAAAAGATGAAGCGGCAAACGTTCGCCAACCAACAAGTGGTGAAGCAGATTCAGCAAGGGTTCGTGCCGCTGGCGATCGACGCAGATGCATCACCCGAGGTTGTGAAGCAATTAGGCGTTCAAGGGCTGCCAACAACAATCGTTGTTTCGCCACAGGGCACGGTGCTGGCACGACTGAAGGGTTACGCTCCGCCGAAGCGACTCCGCGCCGAGTTGACGCAGGCGCTGCGTCGACAGCGATCACTGGCACAGCGCCCGCGACCGAAACGCTGAGATCACACCGATTGTTTGCCGCGTGCCGTTGCGGCCAAGAAGCGCCGTGAGAGTCGCGAAGACGCAACGATAAAGCGAGCGGCTCAGCAGAAGATGCCGCCCCTCGCTCTAGAAAGCTTTGTGCAGGCTTCGGTAGCCGTCGCAGCGGCCTTTTCAAGCAACGCTTGCGCCGCGTTGCGTCACGATGCCCGGGCCGGGGGCGGCGATTCCTTCAGTCCGGCCGCCTGCAACCGATAGCCGTCGCCACGCCGGTCGGACTGAACAAAGTGCGCCGAGTAGGTCATTTCGCCATTGGGCTTGCGCACCTGATAGGCGATCTGAAAATGATAGCCAACCGTCGGGTAACGGTCGGCTGTTTCGCGAATCAGTTCTTCCCACCAACTGGGCGCTAACACAGAGCAGTGGGCATTTTCACCATTGGGCAGGTGTTTCAAAGCCGGATAGCTGGCGACATTGGCGAACACGAACTTTTTGGCATATCGGAACAACTCGTCGATGATCCACGGTAGGTCTTCTTGCGGGCAATGCTCCAACACGTCGCAACAAATCACGCCGTCGAACGTGCCTGTAGGCACCTCGCGAAACGGAGCATAGCCTGGGTCGTAACATGTGACCGACTCGAATTGCCAATACTCCTTCAGAGGCGGCAGCTTTCGGCCATCGGGCAAAACCAGTTTAGCGGCCGTGTAGTGCCGCCCTTTGCCAGCACCGTAGTCGAGCAGTGTTCGCGCGCCATAGTACCGAATCAGATTGCGAATCGCTGACGCGAAGTACAACGTCGACGTGCCCATGTACATTTCTTCAGAGGGAATCGTTCCGTCGCCCTCTTCATGTAGCTGTTGATAATAGGCCAGCAGCTCGCGATAGCGAGGGCTGGGATTCTCGCGGCTATACCGAGATTCCATCGTTTCTTTGACCTTGCTTTTTTCGTGCCCGGTCCGAAGGGCTTCCGGGGAACAGGTGGGCAGTGCCGCACGCCTTTCCCGTTTTCTCCGAAGGTGTTTTTAAGAGCCAACGGACAAAACGGGAATTGCGGACAAGCAGACCGCTGTTTCGCTTGCCACTTATCGGATTTGTCCAGTCGCTCTAAAAAACTCCGATGCCACGGGCAGTGCCGCACACGTTTCGGTTTGCACATTGGCCGCTGGTTCACACCACGTTTCGCCCGCGGCTGCGTGTTTTTACGACCGTGGCGCCAGTCAGCGAAACGCGAAATGCCACAACGCACGGCAGATCCGCAGTTTCTCGCTTCTTCGTTGGATCGGTTGTCAGACGGGGCTGACATGATCGAATATTCCGGTTCTTTATGCCTTGCGGCTCGCCCCGTCTCGCAACGAAAACCCAGTAGGCAACCAGAGGTTGGTATCGACGGTTGACGGGGGCGGCATTCTCCAAAGTGCCCCCTGTAACAACGCGTGGTCGGCCGACGCTAGCGATATTCAAGCAGAGGTGCGGTGCAACCGGGCTGCCACGACGCAGGGATACCCCAAGGCCGCGGCATCGCCCCAAAGAGGCATTGGCAGGCCATAAGTGCCCCTTCGTTCGGTGGCTTCCGACGCTTAAGAGGGGAGCACCGATGCCCACGCCGCTCGAAAGAAATCGTTCGCTATCGCTGCAAGCACCCACTTACAATGAAAAAGGTTGGTCAGCGCAGGCACTTCGCTGCTTGGCGGCCATCGCCGGGAAAACCGATTCGATGAACACGTCGCAGGGTCTGACGGCCTTCGAGCAGTACATGCTCACCGATGATCGTGAACTTCACCCCATGACGTTTACGATACGCCTGAAGTTTGCAGGGCAATTCGAGAGACGACCGTTTGCCGAAGCTGTGGCAACGGCCGTGGGCCGGCATCCTTTGCTGGCCTCTCACATCGTCGGGGCCGATACGAACCATCCCCAATGGGTCGAAGCCGATGATCCGATGCCACCGATCGACATCGCACCATTGGGGTGCCCGCTCGAATTTCCGGGAAGTGAGCGGATCGATCTGGCGCGATGCACCGGGTTGCGCATTTGGGTGCGCTCGGGCAGCGATCGCACGGAAATGCGATTTCAGTTTCACCATAGCTGCACCGACGGCATTGGTGCCTATCGGTTCATTGAAGACGTGCTGTGTGCCTATGACGCAGCGGTGCATGGCGATGTTCGCTCCGCGCGATTTCGCCCATTGGACAAGAACCGGCTGCCGCGGCGTGCGAAGTTCGGTCTGAGCCGCTTCCAGGTTCTGCTCCGCCTACCGCAAGAAGCCTGGGGAGCGGTGGTCGGAGCGGCCACGTTTTTCCTGCGCCGACCGCAGCCGCTTATCTCGCCTGAGATTCCGCATGGTGACCAGCAAAGCCGGCTTGAGCTGCTCGACTATCCGGCACATGCATTCACGCCCGAAGAAAGTAATGCCTACCATGTGGCGGCCCGCCGTTGGGGCGTGAAGCTGAACGACCTGCTGCTGTGCGATACGCTTCTGGCTGCCGATGGCTGGAACCGCCGGCTGGGTAGCCGGGGATGGCACCCGATTCGGGTGGCGGTTCCGGTCGATTTGCGCGTGGCCGGCGACGAACGACTGCCTGCCTGCAATGTGGCGGCCATGGTGTTTTTAGACCGTACGCCGCGTTGGTATCTGACAACCCGCCACCTGCTGCGCACTACACGGTGGGAAACGCGGTTTATCAAGCGATTCCGGTTGGCGCTGTCTTTTATTCGCATTTGTAATTTCGTCAGCTACGTGCCGGGCGGCCTGAAGTGGCTTACCCGTGCGAACCACTGCTACACCACAGCCGTGATGAGCAATATGGGACGGCCGCTTTCTCAGGCCCCTTTGCCGAAGTGCGGGGAAAAACTGTGTGCCGGCCGCCTGAGGCTCGAATCCGTAGAGTCGGCCCCGCCGGTGCGGCCCTTCACAGCGGCAGGTTTCACGGCACTGACGTACTCCGGCCGCCTGACGCTGGTGATGAACT
>WGDQ01000755.1 GCA_015493185.1 Planctomycetaceae bacterium | reverse complement strand
CCAACCCGCAACGTGGCATGCTCGGCCGAAAGCTGCGTGATCTCAAGCGACTCGTGACCTAAGAAGATAGGTGGGTGAAGTGCGATGTGCTGCGACTTGTGACCAGCGTCGATTACGGCCCGGTCGGCTGCGGGCCGGCTGACAACTGTGGTGAGCAGTTTGAGGGCGAAATCGAACTCATCAACCTGGCAAACGTGACGATAAAAGGCATCCATGAAGATCAACCCGCCAGCCTGAAGCTCGGTAACCGCCTCGGCATGGATCGTGTACTTCCAACTTCCTGTACCACCGGCCGAGACGATGGGGCATGGGAGACCTGCCCTTTCGATACGTTCTCGCGTTTCGGCGAGCAGGTCCATACAGTGCATGATTTCGCGCCGTTTCTGCTCTGCATCGGGCACGGTAAGCAGGTGGCCCTCGTAGCCCATGATGCCGGCCAAACGAAGCGATGGTCGTTCGGCAATTTGGACGGCGAGGTCGACGGCTTGCTGACCCGGCGGCACACCCGCCCGCTGAAGTCCAAGATCGACCTCGACCATCGCTCGCAGATCGACACCCGCCTGTTGGGCCGCATCGCCGAGGGCCGCAACCTGATCCGGATGATCGACGGCAACGATCGGATCGGCATCCCGGCGGCGGAGCTCTACGAGCCGATGCAACTTCGTCGGGCCCACGATCTGATTGGCGACGAGCAAGTCGGTGATGTCGGCTTCGGCCATGACCTCAGCCTCTCCCAACTTGGCACAGGTGAGGCCGATCGCGCCGGCATCGATTTGCCGGTGCGCGATGGCCGGTGTTTTGTGCCCTTTGCAGTGAGGCCGCCAATGTTTGTTGTGCCGACGACATAGCTCCGCCATTTTGCGGATATTCGCCTCCATCGTATCGAGATCGATGCAGAGCGCCGGCGTATCAAGCTGCTCGACAGGACAGCCGATTTCGGGGCGATGTGTTGTCGATGCCATGGATCATTTTCTCAGAAGCGTCGCGGCTCTCTGGCGCTGAGGTCGTGACGGCAGAAGTGAGCCGGAAAACAACGGAACCGTTGGCCTTGCCGATAGTCCGATAGTCACTGTAACGATGACATACTGCGCGGACGACCTCCCAGTGCGATAGCGGAGCCGCCTACGACAAAAGCCCACCCCGGCAGCAGCCGAAGTGGGCTTATTGTAAAAAATCCGGCGACACCTACTCTCGCACTGGTGGGTACTACCATCGGCTCTGGAAGCTTAACGGCCGTGTTCGGGATGGGAACGGGTGTGGCCTTCCAGATATGGTCACCGGAAAGAACCGTACCGCCCGGTGAAAGGCGATGCGGTTGATGGTTTGCGACAAGCGGCGGCGTTGCGAAGCGTGTTTTTTTGAACAATACACGGGATGCCGATGGGATCGGCGGCGATTGTTCAGGCGCTTCGCATTGCGCCACGGCCCTTTTGGTCAATCGTCGGAACGCGCGAAGCGTTTTTCGGCGATTGGGTCAAAAGGATTCGATCAATGTGGTCAAGCGTTCGTCCGTTAGTACCGGTTAGCTGAACACGTTACCGTGCTTACACATCCGGCCTATCAACCTGGTCGTCTTCCAGGGGACTCTCGAGCCAATGGCTCTACGAAACCTGATCTTGGAGCGGGCTTCACGCTTATATGCCTTCAGCGTTTATCCTTTCCGTTGTTAGCTATCCAGCCGTGCCGCTAGCGCGACAACTGGTACACCAGAGCAACGTCCTTCCCAATCCTCTCGTACTAAGGAAGAATCTCCTCAAGTTTCGTGCGCCCACAGCAGATAGGGACCGACCTGTCTCACGACGGTCTGAACCCAGCTCACGTACCACTTTCATTGGCGAACAGCCAAACCCTTGGGAGCTTCTCCACCCCCAGGATGTGATGAGCCGACATCGAGGTGCCAAACCGCTCCGCCGCTATGGACGCTCGGGAGCGATAAGCCTGTTATCCCCGGAGTACCTTTTGTCTGATGAGCGATGGCCCTTCCATACGGGACCACCGGATCACTAAGCCCTACTTTCGTACCTGTTCGACTTATGAGTCTCACAGTCAAGCACCCTTCTACCTTTGCGCTCGAAGCCTGATTGCCAACCAGGCTGAGGGTACCAT
>WGDQ01000754.1 GCA_015493185.1 Planctomycetaceae bacterium | reverse complement strand
GCTGACCCCCAGACCGCGCCAGGTGGCCCCATGTTCGGGGGCGACTTCTTCCATTTGCTGCCGGCCGCTCTCGGTCAGTGTTGCCACCACCCAACGATCGTCGGCAGCGGTATGGAAAGCCAGCGTTTCCTGGCTGTTTTCGGTCTCCATCTGCTCCCACAGCGAGTGCGCCAGTTCGGCTCCCTCGCCCACGGCGCGGCACTGGAAAGCCGACTCCAGCTTTTCCATCAACTCGGCCGAGGTGAGCTGTGGCAGGCCACGAAATAGTCGGTGCGTGGGCAGTACAATCATGCCCGGATCGTTCATGCCCACGCACATCATCAGTACAAAGTTGGCGGGATGATCGGGCGGAAGCTCGCCAGCCGAGGCCAGCTCGTCGCGATAGGTGCAAGCGGTTTCGTAACGATGGTGCCCGTCGGCGATGAATACCGGCTTGGGACCCATCCGGCCGGCCACCTCGGATATCAAGCCCACATCGGTTACGGGCCACATGCGGTGCACCACTCCCAAGTCGTCGGTTGCTTCGACCGGCGTTTGTTCCACGATGTGCCGTTCGAGCCGCTCCTGAACTTCGGCCTGAGGATCGGGATACAGGCCGAACACCGGACTCAGATTGGCCCGACACGCCCGCATCAAGTTCAGGCGATCTTGTTTCGGGCCGGGCATGGTTTCTTCATGCGGAAAGATACGCCCCTCGCCGAACCGCTCGAGCCGTACGCGGCACATGAAGCCCCGACGTACGAGCCTCTGTCCGGCCACTTCGAACTGCTGATGATATACGTACAGCGCCGGATCGGGCTCGGTGAACAGAAGGCCCTCGGACTGCCAGTTTCTGAAGAAGCGAGCCGCCCGCGAGTAAACGTTGTTCGTGTCGTCGTCGCCCGGCTCGGGCCGGTTGAGAATCAGCCGCACCACGTTGGCCGGATGCCTTTTGTAAAGCCTGTCCTGCTCGTCTGGGCCAATCACGTCGTACGGCGGGGCCACCACGTCGCTGAGGGCCCCCACATGTCCTAGGTCGTAGCGGATGGCACGAAAGGCCGCGATTTCTGGCATGATATTGTTCTTCTTGGATGTGTGATTTAGCTGTTCGAAGAGGGCCACCCAGCGGCGAACGCGAAACCAGGATCGGCCGGACAAACCAAGGCCCTGATGGGCAAGCGACAAGCCGTGGTCCGGCTTCGGGCCGCCGCAAACGCCTGCAAGCTACTCCCAGGGGCGCAAAGCAACAGGGCTTCGGGTGTTATCCCGAAGCCCTGTTGCTTTGTCAATCGGTGCGGTTGCCGAGCGTGCCGAGCGACGTAGCGGCGAGGGGCCGGTGCCAGACGCCCGACCACCGCATGCCCTGCAACGCGTCGCCATTGCGGCGACCCGGCTCCTTTTTAGTAGCGGTACCAATCGGGCTTGTACGGCCCATCCACCGGTACGCCAATATACTCGGCCTGTTCGGGTGTGAGCCGCGTGAGCTTGACGCCCAACTTGTCGAGATGCAGCCGGGCCACTTCCTCGTCCAGCTTTTTGGGAAGTGTGTGCACGCCCAGCGGGTACTTTTCCGGCTCGTTCCAGAGGGCCATCTGCGCCAGCACCTGGTTGGTGAACGAATTGGACATGACAAACGAGGGATGCCCGGTCGCGCAGCCGAGATTGACCAAGCGCCCCTCGCACAGCACGATAACCGAGTGCCCATCGGGGAACGTGTAGCGATCGACCTGCGGCTTGATGTTCGTGTGCTTGATGTCTTTTTGCGACTTGAGCCACGCCACGTCGATCTCGCAGTCGAAGTGTCCGATGTTGCAAACGATGGCGTCGTTCGGCATCACCTTCAGATGCTCGGCCCGGATGATGTCGCGGTTGCCCGTGGCCGTTACGAAAATATTGCCCTGCGGCGCGGCCTCTTCCATGGTGGTTACTTCATAGCCTTCCATGGCGGCTTGCAACGCGTTGATCGGATCGATTTCCGTAATCAGCACGCGTGCGCCATACGATCGAAGCGATTGAGCGCACCCTTTGCCAACGTCACCATAGCCCGCCACAACGGCAACCTTGCCGGCCAGCATGATATCGGTGGCTCGTTTGATACCGTCCACCAGCGACTCGCGACAGCCGTAAAGATTGTCGAACTTGCTCTTCGTAACCGAGTCGTTCACGTTGATGGCCGGCACCTTCAACTCGCCCCGTTGGTGCATCTGATAGAGCCGATGCACGCCGGTGGTGGTTTCTTCCGAAATGCCGCGAATTCCGCTGAGCAGTTCGGGAAAGCGCTGGTGTACGATGGCCGTGAGATCACCGCCGTCGTCGAGAATCAGGTTCAGCGGCTGCCCGTCGGGGAAGATGAGCGTTTGCTCGATGCACCACTCGTATTCCTCTTCCGTTTCACCCTTCCACGCGTAAACGGGAATACCGGCCTTCGCCATGGCGGCGGCCGCGTGATCTTGCGTCGAGAAAATGTTGCAACTGCTCCATGTCACCTTCGCGCCAAGCTCGACCAAGGTCTCGATCAACACGGCCGTTTGGATGGTCATGTGCAGGCAGCCGGCGATGCGTGCCCCGGTGAGCGGCTTGCTCTTGCCATACTTCTCGCGAAGCGCCATCAGGCCGGGCATTTCGTTTTCGGCCAGCGCGATTTCCTTGCGACCCCAATCGGCCAGTGAAATGTCGGCCACCTTGTACGGCGGCTTTTTCGTCTCGACCTGCGACACAGCAGTCTCCTTGTTTCTCGTGCCCGATGAAAAACTCCGGACCCCAGCACAGCGACTACCCGCCGAAATGGATGGGCACGCGGACTATGGTCCAGTTACCGACAGGCGACAACCCCGGGCGATTCGTCAAACGCCATTACATTTTACTAAAGATAGCTTTTCCTGAGGAAAGGTAGGCTATCATACGATTTCGCGGCTGCGGTCTTCAAGGCAAACCGCGTTTTTCTAGTGTGGATTGTCGTTGCGGGGCTTCTGCCCCCAAAGGAATCGTCTCGGCCGGGCGATTCGTCGAGTTGCTCGATTGCGTCGGTCTCGCAGAAGCAAGTGCCGCACGGCAAGGCATTTGCTGCGGCCCCGATTCGG